>NZ_CAWNNO010000044.1:0-270214 GCF_963876085.1 Synechococcus sp. BDU 130192
CTGCAAGCACCTGCAATCAACGGTTAATAACTGTTTGAGTCTTCGGGCTTAGTTGAAAAAAAAATGATTGCTTTGACAGTAAAACTGAATAAGTAATGATTGGCGAAGGCCCCTACCAGAGATGGTGGGGGTTTTTGCTTGCTTGATTTTTTTGGGAAAATTTCGGATTGTTGGTATCGCAATCGCAGTTGAAAAAATATATTCTTGGTCAATCATTAACAACTACTTTGATTTTTTAGCCATTCGTAATCTTGATCTTGGCTTTTTTGATTTTTCTTGGGTGAAATTAATACTTGATAGCCTGATGTTTTTTTACATTTTTGATAATAAAGGCGCATCAAGTTGATATGGGGTACTCGGCATTCTGTCCATTTGTTATCGGTGGCGCGGACTTTTTTGGCGGCGTAGGCTTGGCCTTCGAGAATGTCTTTCAGGGCTTTGATGAGGGCGGCGAGGTTGTCGGGCTGGTCTACTAATACATTCAGGGAGTCCCGCAGAAGGGTGATTTCTGGTAGTAGAGTACCCACAAGGGTTTGTATTTGTTCTGCATTGAGGCGATCGCCTTGGGTCTTTTGCTGGGAAGCTGACTGCTGTTGGAGATTAAATAAATCAACTCTTTGCTGTTCTAAGTTAACTGCATATTCTTGTAATTGGGCTTTTAGTTGGCTGATTTCTGCTTCTTTGTGGTGCAGGACATCCTGTTGGGATTGTTCTAAAGATTCGAGAATTTCGTCAATGTCGCGGTTGTTTTCGCGGAGTTTTTTTTGACTGGCAAGGCTTAATTCTTTTTCCCGCTGGAGTTTTTGTTCAAGGCGTTCTTTAATTTGGGTTTGGTTGGCAATGCGTTGTTCAAGATCGGCGATCGCCTGTTGAAAATCCTGGGCCTGATTCGCCATTTCTAAACTGTAGTTTTCCGCCTGGAGCTGGAGCTGGGATTCGTAGGCTTCCTGTTGGGTGGCAAAGTTTTTTTTGAGCTTTAAAATTTCCTGCTTTTGGACGGTGCGCATCGTAAAAAACAGGCCAATTCCCCCTAACCCTAAGCCCCAAAAAAAAGAAAAGTCCATAGCCGCAAATGTTGCCTACCGTAGTTACCTTTCTTCCAATTTAGCGTAAGGCACTTTGGATTTAAGTGCCCGTAGAGCCGAACCCGCCCGTACCTCGGCTTGTGTCGCTGACTTTGTCAACCACCGTAATATCTAAATGCATCACAGGAACCATCACCATTTGGGCAATGCGCATCCCGGCTTTGACTTCAAAGACTGTATCGCTATGGTTGATTAAGATCACGCCGATTTCACCGCGATAATTGGCGTCGATGGTGCCAGGACTGTTGAGAACGGTGACGCTTTGTTTGAGGGCTAAACCACTGCGGGGACGAATTTGAAGTTCGGTGCCAATGGGAATCTCCGCCGCGAGACCTGTTTTGATTAAGGCTGTTTTGTGGGGGGCGATCGCCACGGGTTCAATGGCATGGAGATCAACGCCAGAATCCCCATCATGTTGATATTTAGGAATAATCGCGTTGGGGTGGAGCTTGAGGAGGCGGAGGTGCATAGAAAGCTAGACAGTGGTGGTTTGTAAACGATGTTTGAGGGTTTGGGGATCGCCTTGGTCAACGACTCGGCCATTTTCCAAGAGGAAGGCCCCATCACAAAAGTCTAATTCATCGAGGCGATGGGTCACCCAGAGGGCCGTCATCCCCCGACTTTTAACCAGATGTTGCACTTGTTTGACGAGATCGAGTTGGGTATCACCATCCAAGAGGGCCGTGGGTTCATCGAGGAGCAGCACTTCACAATGTCTGGCGATCGCCCCGGCAATGGCGACCCGTTGTTTTTGGCCACCACTGAGGGCATAGATCGGCCGACGAGCCAAATTACCTAAACCCACTGCTCCCAAGGCTTCGGCCACCCGCTGTTGGATGGTGGGGGTTGGTAAGCGTTCAGAAACCAGGCCAAAGGCGACATCTGCGCCCACGGTAGGCATGACCAACTGATGATCTGGGTTTTGAAAGACAAAGCCAACGGGTTGGATCAATTCAACGGTACCCGAATCGGCCGTTAGGAGTCCCGCCAGAATCCGTAACAGAGTCGATTTGCCACTGCCATTGGTGCCCAAGAGCATCCAAAATTCTCCCTGGGGGACGGCTAAATTGCAGTGACTGAGGATTTTTTTGTCCGGTTGCCAACTGAAATTTAGGTTTTCGACGGCAATGGCAGAACTAGACATGGCTTTGGGAGTGGTCACTGGGGGCCATAATCACAACGACACAGTAAACGTAACAAAAAAGAGGGCAGCGATCGCCCCCCGTGGGTTGAGGGCCAGAGACCTTTGTTATTCTGCCGCTTGGGTCGCAAAAAAGCCTGGTACCCGTCCGCCAGCAGCTGCACCACTTTTCTTGTTGAGGACAACGGCACTAATTTGATCACTGAGGAGGGCGATTTTTTTATCCTCATCCTTTTCGCAGGTGAGTTCGAGGAGGGTGGCGTGGTCGCCTTTCATCGCCTCAAGGACAGATTGATAGAGTGCTTGGGCAGCATCAGCTTCTTTGCGTTGGACAGAAACGGGGATCGGGCTATATTTGAGGGTCAAATCCAAACTATACATGCAGGTTTACGGGTTATTTTTCCTAGTTATTTATCTTAAACGGTTTGGGGGGTCACGGTTGGGATGCTTCGGCGATCGCCTTGATCCGTCGCAGTTGGGCCTGCATATCTTTCTTTGTCCAGCGAGCGGCAAAGGTTTTAAAGCCCCAACGCACCAAAGGATTGGGAATTTCAAACTGAAAGCGGTTTACCAACTGGGTTCCTGTGGCATTGGGGATGCATTCCCAACGGTCTCGCCCCCGGAAAAAGCCCGTGAATTGCCAAACAATTAAACCCGGCTCCCGTTCTACGACGCGATTATTCAATACCAGGTTAACCAAGGGAATTTTTAACCAAAAGCGACTTTGACTTTCGAGGGCTGTGCTCCAGCGATCGCCGAGGGGTTCACACCGCAGCAGGGGATTTAACCAGCGGTGCATGGTTTCTAGATCCGTAAAACACTGCTCAACACAGGTGGCACTGGCCCGCACTTGAATTGATTGCTCAAAAATTTCCATCAAAATTCTATCTAAAGGTGGATTTTCCCAAAGTTATGAAAAGAAATATAGCGAATTTATCCTTTTTGCGGGTGAAAAATCCGGAGGATCTTTGTAGGGTGGAAGAGGCAACGTCTTGCCGTAAATTAGCGCAAAAACGCCCATTATGGCCGTGATTAGCGATGTAGTTATTTGATTTTAATTCTGAAACAATGTCACCTTTAATCAATACCTTGGGGCCTCCTGTGGGTGACCCCTATGCTGTTTTAGCACTCCAATTACCGGAGTCTCTACAAACCCTCGTCGGGGAAGATGTCGCCAATATCATTAAGGCGATCGCCATCTTAATCATCGGTTGGATCGTTGCCCTGGTGGTGAAAGCCATCGTCAAAGGGTTGCTGAATAAAACCGATGTCGATAATAAAATTGCCGCTTGGATCACCGGTCACGACGGCAAAAGTGATCTGCCCATTGAAATTTGGGCGGCGAATATCGTCTACTGGTTCGTCATTCTCTTTACGGTGGTGGCTGTTTTAGAAACCCTCCAGCTTGACGGGGTTTACACACCACTAAATGAACTGCTTAGTCAAGTCACAAACTTCTTGCCCCAACTGTTTGCAGCGGGTTTGTGGTTAGGGGTTGCTTGGTTGGTGGCTAGCATTGCCAAATTAATTGTGGTCAAAGGCCTAAATACCTTTCGCCTAGATGAGCGCCTTAATCCGGCGGACACCGACGCTGAGACCGAGGCGACAGAAGCAGAAACGGCACCGCAATCCCAGACCACGAATATTAGTGAAACCATCGGCAATGCGCTGTATTGGTTTATTTTCTTCTTTTTCCTTACGCCGATCCTCGAAACCCTGGGCCTAGAAAACACCCTCGCGCCCCTACGGGATGTCGTGGATGAAGTATTGCTAATCCTGCCGGATCTCTTTGCGGCGGCCCTGATTGGGGTTGTGGGTTGGTTCATTGCCCAGGTGGTGCGCCGTTTGGTGACCAACCTCCTGAAGGCAACGGGCGTAGATCAAATTGGTGAAAAATTTGGTCTGTCTAGTAGTGCTGGGCGACAGTCTCTGTCTTGGGTGCTCGGTACCATTGCCTATATTTTGATCTTGATCCCTGTGGCGATTTCTGCCCTAGAGGTGGCCCAGATTGAGGCGATTTCGCTCCCGGCGATCGCCATGTTGGATCAAGTGTTGATGCTCTTGCCCAAGATTCTCGCCGCTGCGATCATTCTCACCTTTGCCTATGTGGTGGGTGAATATGTGTCTGAGTTTGTGAGCAATGTGCTGACGGGTTTTGGCTTTGATAATGTCTTAACTTGGCTCGGCCTAGACGGGATGGTTAGTGCTGCTCCGAGGGAAGGCGAGGGCGAAACCGCGAAACCGGGTAAAACCCCTTCCCAGGTGATGGGGACGATTTCCCTGGTGGTCATTATGTTGGTGGCGGCGCTGACTGCCGTTGATGTGCTGCAAATTGAAGCTCTCACCAGCGTTGTGGGGGTCATTTTGGCGATCGCCGGACAGGTGTTAGTCGCCCTTTTGATCTTTGCGTTGGGTTTGTATTTCTCCAACATTTCCTACAAAGCCCTGGCTGCCTCTGGCTCTAGGCAGTCGAAGATCCTCGGTCAAGCGGCGCGGATTATCATTCTCGTCCTCGTGGGCGCGATGGCGCTGGAACAAATGGGCATTGCGACAAATATCGTGAATTTGGCCTTTGGACTGCTGGTCGGTGGGATTGCTGTGGCGATCGCCATTGCTTTTGGTCTGGGTGGTAAAGATATCGCCGCAGAACAGGTGAGAAATTGGCTTGATTCGATGAAAAACGACTAAATGCCCTTAAAAACGTAATTAATCTGGACATGGTTGCGGCCATGTCTTTTTTTTCGGTCACTTTGGCAGAACTTTACAGCCCACTAACGGAACCTTAACGCGCCGATTAAACAACTGTGCCACGCTTCCCATAGAAACTACGTTTCGTCATTGTGGCGATCGCCTCTCCCTGTGCCGTCATCCTTTTGGGAAGTCCTGTGAACAGCCAGCCAAATCTTCCAGTCCCAAAGCCTTCTGCCCGATCAGAATCTGCATTTGTCCCCAATCCGCTACGTTTGGTCGCCGCTCCCTATCTGGCGAAAAATCAGGGGCGATCGCGGTTTTTGTTTATTGGCGATGCCACCCAGCCCATTACCGCGATTGACGTTGACCCGAATATTTCCAGTCGCTACCAAATCCCCCGCGCCGCTGACCTGCCGATTGTGACCCCCTTTCGGTTAAAAATTTTGCATTTTAATGATCTACATGGACGAATCGCCCACCTTGCCCCAGAGGGAAATATCCCTGTTTTTTCGCGGCTTGTCTCCCGTTACCACCAGCAACAACGCAAGTATGCCAACAATCCCCAAGCTGGGGTGTTACTCCTTTCGGCGGGGGATGACATGGTGGGAACCCACTTTGATGCGCTGGTTTCTGAATGCAACCATGCCTACGATCTATATCAAACCTTGGGGGTCGATGCCGCCGCTTTGGGGAATCACGATCTCGATTTAGGCACCCATGCCCTCGCCAAAATGATTCAACGGTCGGGGGATTTTCCGGTGTTGTCGGCGAATCTGTTACCGCCAGCCCAGCTAAAAAAGGTCGTTTATCCGGCGGCATTACTGGATGTGAAGGGGGTACGGGTCGGCATTATCGGCTTAACCACCTCGGCGCAAATGAAGGGTTCCGATGCGCGCCATTTAACCTTTGTCGATCCGGTGCAAGTTGTCAAAAATCTTTTACCTGTGTTGCGTCCCTATTGCCACGTGCTGATTATCCTCAGTCATTTGGGCTATGACCTCCATTCGACCAGTGCCACGGTAGAGGGTTACGGCGATCGCCAACTGGCGGAACATTTACCCTCTGGCGCAGTGGATTTGATTATCGGCGGACACACCCACCATATTTTGAATGAAACCTGCCTCAATCAAGAAAACATCGTCAACGGTATTCCTATTGTGCAGGCGGGAACTTTAGGGCGGTTTTTAGGGGAAGTGACCATTACCCTGAGAGATGAGCAGCAGCCCGCCACCGTGACCAATGCCAAACTGTCTGTGACTGCCGATCTGCCCGTCGAGCGAACCTTTGAGCAAACCCAGATTGCCCCGATCATTACCTCCCTACACCAAAAACTGAATCACCCCTTGGGCATGGTCGCTGATCATCCCGATTTAGAAACCGATGTCGTTTTAAATGATTTTGCCAGCCATGAATCCGCCTTTGCCAATTTCATCACAGCGGGCATGGTGGCACAGGCACAGAAAAACGGTTATGAAGTAGATTTTGCCCTGACCGATGCGGCGGTGTTATGCGCAGGTTTACCCCCAGCAACGTTGGTCTATGGCGATTGGTTTGCGGTGATGCCCCACGCTGATACGTTGCGTTTGTTTCAAATCACAGGGGCACAACTTTGGGATCTGTTGCAGGACAATGCACGGCGGGCAAATCGGTTAGGGGAACCCCACCTAAAACGGGGTTTTGTGCAATTTAGCGGGCAAATTCGCTACAAAATTCAGCTTGGTGAAAATCGCGTCGTGGCCCAGGCAACGGATATTGTGGTGCGGGGTATCCCGTTAAAAGAGCAACTGGCGCAAACTTTTACCTTTGTGACCCATAGTTTTATCCGGCAACCTGCCTGCCACTGGGAAGCTAAATTTAGCCAAAAGCATCTGGATATTGCCCTGTTTAATCTTGATGTCTTGCCCAGCAAAGATACGGAATTGCTGCTGCGGGAAGCTTTGATCACCCACATTAAAACCTATGGCGGCGTGACGAAAGCGGGCGGGGTTGTTCGGGATGGACGCTTACGGATTGATGATATTTAATAATTCTTGGCATACATCAAGATCTACTCAATAACAGGCAATACTTTCCTTTTCCTTGTCTCTTTTTATAAACCCTTATAACCCGCTCTAAAATCACAGATAACATGATAAAAGAACATAGTTAGGTCGAGAAAATGCGCACCCTGAAGTTGCTATTGTTTGCTTGTCAAATCATTGTTTTCGGAACATTTCTGCAGAGTGTAGCACATGCTGAGGACTCAACCCTTAACAGAAGTGTGCTCGACCTCTTGTCGAATTCAGGCCCTAATAGGAGGTGGTCAGATCGTTCTACAACTTATACTACGGAAATTCAGGGCTTTTACGACCGGTTTAACGATCAGCGAGGATGGAGTGATCATGTTCAAGGCATCACGATGACCGGCGATCGCCGGATTGTGATCAGCCATTCACTAGAGAATAGAGGTGAAAATAGTCAAACCTGCGGCACAATCTCCTATTCGACGCCCTGGTCGGAAGGCATGGATGCCAAAAATCTTACCTGGAAGACCGAATGTATTTTTGATTATTACCACCCCAGTATTTTGCAAGCCCATGAGAATTATATCGTTGCTACAGATAACGACGATAAAAGAGGGATAGGCAATATTCGCATATACAATTTAGCCAATAATCAATTACAAGAATTACCAGATCTCCGCATCGAAAAGAAAACTAATTCGGTAGGGATTACGGAGTTTGGTGATCATGGTATTTTTCTCGTTCGGTCAGATGTCGCTGAATATGCACCTTCACAATTGGAAATTTACCGCGCTGAACGTGAAATATATTCATCTCCTGGTCAAGAGAATCTTGATCCTTGGGTGCCACGGTCTTTCAAATCGGTGAAGTGCGATGATTTAGATCAGTCAGGTTGTAAATGGCGACTAATTAAGACTTTTGATAATGTTTGGTCATCGTCGTCTGGTATGAGTCTGATCCAGCAAACTGATCGATTGGTTTTAGCGAGTATGTTTAACCAAGGAGAAATCGATCATATTGTTCTGCATGAAATTCTTTTAGATAATGACGTTAGAAGTGTCCCAACCGTCCGCCTGGTCACTGACACTGTAACTATAAGCGATCCGAGAAACAGAAATAGGGATCCGCGAGGCCGACCAGGCGTAATTAGTAGAAGCACTTATCAACGCCCTGAAATTGTGGAAGTGGACATCTTTGATTTTAGAGCTTCAGATGTTTTTCCGAGGGATGCGAGAGCAGGCATAAATCTAGGACGAACCCAATTTGAATCTTTTTTAATGCGACCAAGTTGTCGATTCGGCTGTAGCCTACAAGTCATTGATGGAGATCTTTACTACATAGCAGCAGCACGAAATATATCTGTGGTACTTGGCAGCCGCGACTGGTTCGAGTTTTCCGTACATAAGGTTCCATGAAGCGATGATCTCCCAATCGGAGAACGAGCATACCCTAGATAATTTTAACGCTGCTAAATCGGCACCAAACGGATTTACTTAGTATGGGCTTGTATCTTTTAGGTCACGTGAGGATCAAGATACAGAGCTCAGCAATGCAGTGAAGCTATTTCCTAGTGAAACCTTAAACTAAACTTCACCTGGTTCCCGTTAAATAGGTGATGTTTTTTTGCTGTTTATTGCCCCTTGCCGCCGATGAAAATTGTCATGTTCTCGATTAATCCCCTGTTCCATGACCATGTGACCGGGGGCGCACCGAAACAGATTAAAAATATTTCGGTGTATCTGGGGGAAATGGGGCATGAGGTGGTGATTCTTTCGACCCGTTGCACCGATAGTTGCGTTGAATTTCGCTGGCATGACAATGTGCTGGTTAAACCGATTTTGCGGTTCCATCAACCGTTTCCGCAGCCCTACGCCATCCCCGCCTACGACATTGCGAACATGATGCAGGATGTGGCAGCCCACCTCGACGGCGCAGATCGCTTTTATATGCACGACGGGGAATTTCTCTTTCCCTATGCTTACCAGCACATTCCGACGGTGGTGGCACTGCGGGATAACGTCTATCCGGAAACGATCCTTGGGGGATTTTTGTTTCAGGGCGATCGCCTGATTGCGGTGTCGGAATATTCGCGGCGTTTTTATGCGGAGACGATGGGACGATTTTTGCCGGAATTAAATGAGCGGCTATTAGTCGTTTCAACGGGCATTGATTGGGATATTTTTAAACCGACTCCACCGCAAGAAATTTTGGCGATTGTGCCTGTTGACCCGGAAAAAGATGCGATTGTGATTCATCCCCACCGCCCTGAACCCAGCAAGGGTTTACCTCAAACGATCGCCGTCGCTGATTTACTCGTCCACAAATACGGCATTAAAAATTTAAAAGTGTTGGTTCCCCGCTGGTTAGAGGTGGGCATTTCGCCGGAGGTGGCAGCCTTTTATCGGGAGATGGAAACGGAAATTAAAACCCGCAATTTAACGCAAAATTTCATTTTTCATGAATGGATTCCCCAGTCGTTAATGCCCCAATATTACAGTTTGGGTGCTGTCACCTTGGGCTTGGGTAATTTTGTTGAATCCTTTGGGAATTCCCCCTATGAATCCTTGGGTTGTGGCACCCCAGCGATTGTGTCCCGTGTCTCGACCCATCGGGAATTGTTGCCTGATTATTTAATTGACAAAGTTCATTTTGGGGACGCGAAAACAGCGGCGGCGATCGCCGCGCAAATTATTACAAAAAAACGCAAAACTTCCCCCGAAACCCTCGCCTATCTCCATGCAAATTACGGTGTGCAAAGCCAACTCGAAGGCTATGCCCAAGCGATTTTAAACGCGCAATGTCGTGAACCCCTCACCTATCGTTATACGCCCATCACGGAGGAAACCAATTACCGTTTGCCATCGTGGTGTTACCTCTGGAAAGGGGGCATTTACCACGATTTTCTCGCCAAACACCAAACCATTCCTGCACTGCAAACTTTGCTCAGTGAATATCCTGAAGGGTTTACCCAAAAAGAGGCGATCGCCAGCGGCATTCCCCCCGCACAGCTTGAAACTTGGTATCGTGATGGTTATCTGATTGTTCAATAGTCCGCAATCTCAGCACTGATAATCTAACTGAAATTCAAAAAATAATTAATGCATTTCAAGATGGAAAAATTTCATAGCAATTTAATATCAGCTGGATCTGCTTGTTGACATTTTTAGACTGTAACTGAGTTGAGAGTTACTATCAATTGCCACAGAAACTGGAGGCGTCTTTTTTACATTGTGAAGTTGTTTTTTTTTGAATTTCAAATCAAAAAATATTTGTTTCTTTTCCCTTCATAAACGAAGCCATAAGAAACATCGCTTGATATTATAAAAGGTAGCCCCCAAAGAATTAACATACAAAAGTTTGTTTTTGTGGCTCACCATCGCCGCTATTGTTTCGCCTGTGTGCCATGTCAGCAGCACGTCCGCTTCGGTTTTCAACACCTGAAATTATCGCCAGTTTGCTGCATCAACCGGTTATTGTTTCGCCTGATCTATCTCTCATTACATTGAGCGATCGCCTTTGTGCCGATCCTCAGCTTGTTGGTGTGCTGGTTATGGCCGACGAACAGCTCCTTGGCACCGTTTCTCCTGGGGACATTTTACGGGCGATCGCCCAGGGGGAAAATCCCCAAACGGCCACCGCCGCAGAGATTATGCAACGGCCCGCCCCGACCTATCCCGTGGCTGCCCTCGACCAAATTGAATCATTATGTCAATACTTCGCCGAGCAGCAGCTTGCTTGGCTGACCCTTGTTGATGAGCAAGGGAAACCAGTGGGAATCTTGCCTGGCGATCGCCTCACCGAATTACGCCAACACCTCGACCCAGAACCAGCTACAGCACCGGAATACAGTCACCATGAACTGAAATTTTTTGAAGAAATTCTTGAAAATGCCTTTGCTGGCTATTGGGACTGGGATTGTATCAACAATATCGAGTATCTCAGCCCCAGTTTTAAGCGGATGTTTGGCTATGCAGATCACGAACTGCCTAACCGCCCAGAATCCTGGCAAAAACTGATTTTTCCCGAAGATCTCCAGAAAGTTAACCACAACCTACAACAGCACATTGCTAGCCACGGCGAAATTCCCTTCTGCAACGAAGTCCGTTATCGTCACCAAGATGGCTCCACTGTCTGGGTGCTTTGTTCTGGTAAGGTCATCGAATGGGATGCACAAGGTCAGCCGCTGTGTATCATTGGCTCCCACATTGATTTGACCCCCTACAAACGCTTTGAAGAACGCCTCAAACGCAGTGAAGCCTCCCTCCAGGAAGCCCAACGCCTCGCCCATATCGGTAGCTGGGAAGTCGATCTAGCCACTGGTCATCTCTCCTGGTCGCCGGAACTGTTGCGAATGTTTGGCTTAAATATGGCCCAGGGGCCGCCCACCTACGATGAACATTGGGCTTTAATTCACCCCGATGACCAGGAACGCCTCAAAAGCTGCGTTGAAACAGCGATGCGCACGGGCGAAAGCTATGTGGTGCAATACCGTGCCCAACTGACCAATGGCCAAATTTTCTACCATGAGGCGAGGGGGAGTAGTCAAAAAGATGCCTCTGGCAAAACCATCCGTTTTTTTGGGACTGCCCTCGATATCACAGAGCGGGTCTTGGCAGAACAGGCTCTCCGGGAAAGTGAACTCCGTTGGCAATTTGCCCTAGAGGGTTCTGGGGATGGGGTCTGGGATTGGAATGCCCAAACAAATCATGTCTTTTTCTCGCGGCAGTGGAAAGCGATGTTGGGCTACGGCGAGGCGGAAATTGGTGACACCCTGATGGAATGGGAAAGTCGTGTCCACCCAGACGATTTGGCAATGACTTATCAAGCCATCCAGGCTCACCTTGATGGCCAGACAGAAACCTATCGCAGTGAACATCGGGTGCGGTGCAAAGATGGTTCCTACAAGTGGATTTTAGACCGGGGCAAGGTGATCGAATGGACGCCGTCAGGGGAACCCCTGCGGATTATTGGTACCCATAGTGACATTGGCGATCGCAAACAGGCGGAGCAGGCGTTGATTGATGCCAAAGAAGCAGCAGAAGCGGCCGCCCATGCCAAAAGTATGTTTTTAGCCACCATGAGCCACGAAATTCGGACGCCCATGAATGGCATTATCGGGATGCTCAATTTACTGCTCTACAGCGAAGAGCTCACCACAGAACAGCAAGAACACGCTCGCATCGCCCTTTCTAGCGCCGAATCTTTACTGATCTTGCTGAACGATATTTTGGACTTCTCGAAGATGGAAGCCGGTAAGCTGCAACTAGAAACGGTGGATTTTGATCTCCATCAATTTTTTGAAAATTTTGCCAAGTTGATGGCGTTTGCGGCCCAAGAGAAAGGTCTTAATCTCATTTTTGATTTACGGGGTTTGCGGCACGGTTCTATCCAAGGGGATCCTGGGCGTTTACGACAAATCCTGACGAATTTGGTAAGCAATGCCATTAAATTTACCAACCAAGGGGAGGTGATGATTCGCTGTCAAACGGAGCGGGTTGGCGATCGCCTCGATTTTACCTGCTCAGTGACGGATACTGGCATTGGCATCGCCGCTGAGAAATTGAACGATCTTTTCGAGCCTTTTACCCAGTTAGAAGCGGGAACCACCCGGCGTTATGGTGGCACGGGTCTCGGTTTGGCGATTACCCAGCGTCTTTGTCAAGTGATGGGGGGCACCATTGAAGTGATTAGTACCCCAGGGGAAGGGAGCTGTTTTACCTTTACCCTAGGGTATGGGGCGGGGCGTTCTCAACTGTCGCGGATGACCGCCGATAGCTTGCAGGGGCTAGAGATCCTCATCGTCGAAGAGCAACAAACCCAACGGGAAATTTTGCGCGATGAGCTCCAAGCCTGGGGCGCCGCTGTCCGAGCCGCAGCCAATGGCCAAGAGGCGATCGCCCTTTGGCAAACCCAGCCCCCCACCACCGCAACGCCCCTCCTGATCTTGGATCATTCCCTGAGGGAGATCGATGCCCTGACCCTCGCCCAAAATCTCCAACAGCTTTACCTCCAAAAAACCTGCCAGTTACTGCTGCTCACCACGTTTCCCTACAGCCCCACCGATCCCCAAAGCTTCCCCCAACTCACGGCAACCCACCACCTCGTCAAGCCGATTTTATCCCGTCCTCTGTGGCAGGCCTGTCGGCGTTTCTGTGAAAATTTCGCCCAGCCAAACGCTAGAACCTCAGATTCTGGTTCCCAACCTAGCGCAAGCAAACAGGGCCAAAAAATCTCGGCCCGCCTCCTCCTCGTGGAAGATAACCCCGTCAATCAAATTATTATTCGGAGCCTCTGCCAACAGTTTGGTTTTTCCGTCGATGTCGCCCCAGGGGGCACAGAAGCCCTACGGCTGCTCCAAGCAACCCCTGAAAATCAACCCTATCGTTTAATTTTGATGGATTGCCTCATGCCCAAGATGAATGGCTTTCAAACGAGCCAACATATTCGCCGGGGTGGTGGCGGCGATCGCCACCGGCAGATACCGATCATTGCACTCACCACCACCCTAGGAGAAGCCAACCAAGAGCAGTATTTAGCAGCAGGCATGAACGACTACCTCAGTAAACCCCTCAATCCCCAAACCCTCCGGGAAACCCTCAATCACTGGTTACAGGAACAGTCTCCGACGGGCTAACTTGACCGAAGATTTTTTGCCCAGAAAACAAAAAAAGCACCCCGGAGGGTGCCCAATGCAGATAATGAATCTTTAAAAGGGTTCAGGAAAAATTACATCATTCCCATGCCAGGCATTCCCATGCCGCCCATGCCACCCATACCGGGCATACCACCACCCATGTCAGGGGCGGGTGCTTCGGGTTCGGGCTTCTCAACGACGAGGGCTTCGGTTGTGATCACCATTCCAGCGATGGAGGCTGCATTTTGCAGAACAGAACGGACAACCTTCGCCGGGTCAATGATGCCAGCGGCAATCATATCGACATATTCGCCAGTGGCCGCGTTGTAGCCAACGTTGAAGTCACTGGTACGAACCCGTTCCACAACCACAGAACCTTCGGCACCTGCGTTATCAGCCAATTGGCGGAGGGGCGCTTCTAGGGCGCGGGAAACGATATCGACACCGAGTTTCTCTTCGTCGCTACTGAGGCTTGCCTTTACTTCAGCGACCTTTTCAGCGAGGTGAATTAGGGTCGTGCCACCACCAGGAACAATGCCTTCATCGACAGCGGCTTTGGTGGCATTGAGGGCATCTTCGATGCGGAGTTTGCGGTCTTTGAGTTCAGTTTCGGTGGCTGCACCAACTTTGATCACAGCGACACCACCAGCAAGCTTGGCGATTCGCTCTTGGAGTTTCTCCATGTCATATTCGGAGTCGGTTTCAGCCAGTTGCTTACGGATTTGGCTAACGCGGGCGTCAATGTCAGCTTTGCTGCCGCCACCGGAAACGATGGTGGTTTCTTCCTTGCTGATGGTGATCTTTTCGGCGTTACCGAGCATATCAAGGTCAATGGCTTCGAGGCTGAGGCCCACTTCTTCGGAAATGACCCGACCGCCGGTGAGGACAGCGATGTCCTGGAGCATTTGCTTACGGCGATCGCCAAAGCTGGGAGCCTTGATTGCAGCGGCATTGAGGACACCACGGGCTTTGTTCACAACGAGGGTCGCCAGGGCTTCCCCTTCAATGTCTTCGGCAACAATCAACAAAGGACGACCGGAACGGGCTACCTGTTCGAGGGCGGGCACGAGGTCGGCGATCGCCGAAATTTTCTTGTCGGTGATCAGGATGTAGGGATTTTCAAATTCAACGATTTGCCGTTCCTGATCGGTGACGAAATAGGGGGAGATGTAACCGCGATCCAGTTGCATTCCTTCAACCACATCCAGTTCGGTGGCGAGGGACTTGGACTCTTCAACGGTGATCACGCCATCTTTGGTGACTTTGGCCATGGCTTCGGAGATCATCCGGCCTACTTCTTCGTCATTGCCAGCAGACACAGCGGCAACCTGGGCGATCGCCTCTCCTTCAACGGGCTTGGCGATCGCGGCAACTTCCTTCACGAGGAACTTCACTGCCGCATCGATACCCCGGCGCAGGGCCACAGGATTTGCCCCAGCCGTCACATTTTTCAAACCTTCGCGGATCAACGCTTGGGCCATAACGGTGGCAGTGGTCGTGCCATCCCCAGCACTGTCATTGGTTTTCGCTGCCACTTCCCGGATTAACCGCGCCCCCGTATTTTGGAGCGGATCACTGAGTTCAATATCCTTCGCAACGGTGATCCCATCGTTGACAATTTGGGGCGCACCATACTGCTTTTCGAGGAGTACATTCCGACCCTTGGGGCCGAGGGTGATTTTTACCGCATCGGCAAGGGCATTAATCCCTGCTTCGAGGGAGCGTCTAGAGTCATCCTTGAAAGAGACAATCTTAGCCATAGGAGTTTGCGTTATATAGTTTTACGTCACTAGCAAATTTAGCACTCCTAGGGAGCGACTGCTAATGTTTTCTGGTTTCGGCGATGCAAACAGGCCAAAAGCTTTTAAAAAAGGCTTTTCAAGCAATTTGTCTTTTGTGGCTACATATTTTCTTTAAAAAATCAAGTGAGGGATCTCATACCTTTCCCCCCAATGAACCGAAACCCTACCCCCTACTTTTTCTCGGACTGATCTGTGGATTGGGTTAATTTGGCGATCGCCTGTTTTGCCCGTTGGGGTTGACCCCAGAGAATCGTTTCCTGTTTATAGATGCACATTCCTGGTTTGGCCCCCTTGGGTTTATAAACGTGCTTGGGTTTTGTATAAACAATGGGCACCTGATCGCTTTGGCTGGCGCGACTGTAATAGGCCGCAAAATCCGCCGCCCACTGCAATTCCGCCTCATCGGGAACTGCACCGGGTTCTAGTCGTAGTAAAACATGGCTACCGGGGATTTCTTGGCTATGGAACCAAAGATCATAATCATTAGCCACCCGAAACGTTAGATGATCATTTTGTTGGTTATTGCGCCCGATCCAGAGTTCTGATCCTCCTGGGGTGCTGTAAATGTGGGGTTTAGAAACCGCTTGTTTAGCAGTGGGTTCTCGGTTAGTTTTGAGGTAACTCCCGTGGATCAATTCTGCCTGAATTTCCTGTAAAGCTTCTAAGTCAGTGGCATTTTCGTAACTCGCAATTTGTCCCAAACTGGCTTCAATGTGTTCGAGGTAATGAATTTCTGTTTCTACTTCCTTTAAAAGTGGTTGCACAATGTGATTTGCCCGCTTTAGTTTTTGGTGTTGTTTATAAAAAGCCTGGGCATTTTGGACAGCATTTTTATCCGGTTGGAGGGGAATTTTAAGGCGATCGCCTGAGGCAAAATCCGTTAGGGCAATTTCGGTTAAACCCGGTTGCCACTCATGCAAATAGGCCATGAGTAAATCGCCGTATTGACGGTATTGATCCGCTTCGGTGGATTCTGTGAGGCGCGTTCGGAAAAGTTGGGCCTTTTGCTGCAATTTTGCCAACAGGAGACTAACTTTCTGGTTGAGTTGATGGTGCAGTTGTTGGAATTGTTGTTGATTAAGGCGGCTTTGATAATAGTGATTGAGAGTTGGCTGTAGGGGCAAACAAGATTCATCCGGCTGCCAGGTTACCATTTGATATTGGTTGTCCTGGAGCGTCAGGCAAAACTGTCGCTGTTCTAGGCAAGCAAGCCACCGTTGCCATTGCTGAAAAAGACTTTCCCAATCGTTAGCGGTGAGGCTGTCCGTCGTTTGTTCAGGGGTTAACTGGGCCGCGCCAATCATCCCTTCTAGAAGAATAGGACTCACGCCCCGGTAATTTTCGAGGATTTGTTTTTTCAGGGATTTGGGTAATAGGGCGATTCTTTCTTGCCAGCGTTCAAAGGATTCTGTAGGGCTGGGCGCTGTTTTCGTCAGGGCCGGTGGAAATTCGTAGGGTTGGCCGGTTTGGACGGGGCGGACGGTGGAGCGATCGCCACTAATTTGTTGGGTCGTAGTGACAATTTGCTGATCGGCATTGGCGAGGATCACGTTGCTATGTTTCCCCATAATTTCGACGTACAAATGCCATTGGGGGGCTTCTCCAGGGCGGCGGCCAAACTGAAAATCCACAACCCGTTCCCAGGGTTGGATCAATTCAATTCCCAGCAAGGCCGAACCTTTGATAAGGTGGCGCAGTTGGTCGCTAAAGGTAAAGGTATCGGGATCCCTGGGGGGGCGATCGCCTAAATGCATTCTGGCGGCCTGGGGGTGCCAAGATAACCAGAGCCATTCCCGTTTTTCGAGGGTGCGCAGGGCTAAACAGAGGGTTTGTTTGTCGTATTGATAAACCTGTTCGAGGCGCGCTGGCACCCAGTCCCGCTGTAATTCCGTGACCAGGGCCACCAAGGTTGTGTAGTCTACTGCCTGAATTTTCATTGCTGCTCGATTCTCCCCAATGCCGATGCCACGGATGCGCAGTCTTGGATCTTAGGGGCTTTCGCTAAAACTATCCAGATAAGCGCCGATATATTTTTTCATTCGTTCGATGAAATAGGCCGAAAACAGTTCCCCATAGTCTGCTTCTACGAGGGCGATCGCCTCATTTAAACGGTGATGACCACAGGCGATAAACTGCGCCGTAGAAATGGCATGGAACTGCGACTCTGCCCCAGGCACATTATTTTTAAACGCATCAATGTAGAGTCCCCGCACCCGCCGCACATAGTCGGTTTCCCAATCGCTAAATTCAACGGTGCCGATGCTGGGAAACGACAATTCCACATTTTTCATAAAGCCCATCACCATGTTCATACATTGCCGGGTCTGCTCGATGGGGAGCGCTTGGGCCGCGCCGCACCGATAGGCCCATTGGGTAATGCCGTTGGTCACTTCTAGGGCGCGCAGTTTTGCCAATTTCTCCAGGGTTTCCGTCGGGAAGCGATCCAGATCTTGCAATTGCTGTTCAATTTCGGCTTGGAAACCAGCAAAGTCCGCCGCAAAAAATTCCTTGAGTTCGTAAATTTCCGCTAATTTCTGCCAGTTAATCTGTCGCTGTGGTGCCATAACCATGCCTCAAGCTTCCGTGCAAAATCTACCATTCATCCCGCCGTCGCCGTTGGGGTGCTGTCCATTCCAACTCCGCTAACTCTGGATCTTCTTCCAGTTCAATTTGCCACACTTCCTTAAAGGGATTGACAACTTTTAGAATTGCATCGCCGACAAAATCTTTGACAAACTCATCTTTTTTACTGAGCTTAAATTGCTCCTGTACCACTTCCGTGATCCCGCCATCGCCCCAATCCTGGTCATGGCGAAAATATTCAATGAAACTTTTGCCCGCGATGCGCGTGAGGTAGGCAGCTGTCACCCCCTGGATTGCTTTGCCCACGAGGTATGTAGCAATGTTTGTTTGGAGAATCTTCGCAAGGATTTCCACCGCCCCTTTAACGACCCCTAAACTGACCAGGGTTTTGCCGAGAGAAACAGCTAATTCTTTACCGCGATCGCCATCGATTTCGCAGCCATACACCCGACCAATTTCCATCACCATCTGGGCATTCACCGCTGCCGTTGCCAACATATCCACCACAGGTAAGGGCGTCACAGCAATTACTCCAGCGCCAATCCACTGGTAGCGTTCAATCACCTGTTCGGCCTGTTTTTTCCGTTGGTGTTCAATGATTTTGCGGGCTTCTTCCCCCAGGCGTTGGGATTGTAGGAGGAGATTATCTGCTAACAAATCATCCCCTTCGGCCCGCAGCACCACCGCTAAACGTTTCACTAAGGGCATCACGTCCGGCTCTGGGGTAAAAATTTCGCCATCCTCTAGTTCTACGGGTTGGGGATTGGCACAGACTAAAACCACGTCCTGGGGAGTGATCAGGTGTTGTACTTTTTCCTTGAGGCGATCGCCAATCAATTGTTGATCAGCATCTGCGTAAACATCGATTTTGTTAAACACCAACAGCGATCGCTTGCCAATTTCAGCCAGCTCACAGAGGGGATCATATTCCGATTGCCGCAGATCGTTATCCACCACGAAAATCAGCAGATCCGCATTGGTTGCCAACTCCCGCGCCAGGCGATCGCGTTGAATACCCGCTTCCCCCGCTTCTAAAATCCCCGGCGTATCCGTGATTAAAATTTGCCGATTCACCCCTTTTAATTTTAGGCGATAGGTCTGGCCCGTCTGGGTAGTGCCCATGGTCGCTTCGACGTTACCCACCATTTGCCCAATTAGCGCATTCACCAAAGATGTTTTGCCCGCCGATCCCGTACCAAAAACAGCCACCTGGAGCTCTTGTCGCTCAAAATTCGCCTGAATTTCTTGGGAACGGTTCAGGAGGACTTTCTGGGCAACTTTATCTTGGATTTGGTTGACTTGCTGTTGAATGGTGCGTAGATTTGCCGCCGCCACCTCTGTTTTTTCCGTGGGCAGTTGGGGCTGATAATTGACAACTTTTCGGGGCGATCGCGGTTTTCGTTTGCGACCAAAGAGGTTGAAATAGCGCCAAAACGTCCAGAGAATTAAGCCAATTAAAGCAATAAGCACCAAAATCAGCAGATTTGCCAGAAATGGCGCCGTAAAGGACACCTGGAGATAGAGACGATAGAGGGAATTCACCAACCACAACATCAGCCCCAGAATAATACTCAGGCCAATGAAAAATAAGGTGAGGCGAATCGGGTGCATTAACGCGCAAACTCTCTGAAAAACCTGATGACCATCATAGCTTGTCCCCCTTCGCTGAGGATGCTGTAACCCTTAGTTCACTTGACTCCCATTGTTTGTTTCCGGCTGTTTGGTCACCATTGATCTTGGTGATAGGCATCAAATGCTAGACAAGGGAGTGTTGGTTAGAGTTAGGGGCGATCGCCTTTTCCCTTTTGGCAACCCAACAGTTGATATAAGAGAATGGAGCAAAAGCAAATTCTGACCCTGCAGACATAACCCCATCACCACAAACTCCTATGAAACGTGATTCCTACGGTGCTTTAGCGGGCGCATCGATCCCCGCCGCCATCCTCAGAGCCTCGGCCACCCTCAAACTCGCCGGTAATATTGGCTTCTGGGTACAGATTATCCTCGGTGTTGTCGCAGCGCTAATTCTCCTCTTTGCCAGTGCGAGCCTAGTCGGCAGTGATGCCACCAACGCCAACCAAGATATTCGCTTTAGCCAGGGAAGCAGCTTTGGGCTATTCTGTGCTGCCGGCGGTCTCATTGCCCTCATCGTGAGTATCTTTTTCTTCTTCCGCTACAAAACCATTGCCCGACTGATGCTCGCGGGTGATAGCTCCCTCCGGCCCAAGAAATCCTACACCATTCAAACCATTAAATTTGGTCTCTTGGCTAACCTCCTGGGTATGATGTTTGCGATCATTGGTGCCGAAGCCTTTGTGGGGCTCGTCCTAGGGAAATCCTTGACCATTCCCCAGGGGGCCGTTTTTTCCAATACATCCCAGCTCATTCAACCGAAAGATCTATTTATCATCCTGGCGAATACCCACACGATCGCCTCCCATTTCACCGGGATTGTCATTGCCCTCTGGCTCCTCGATCGATTGAATAAATAATGTCCTCACCGCTCCCGACGTGACCTATGCAACGCACCCGACTCAATCTCCTCCTGGGGGAAACCCTTGGGCAATTTACCAGTTTTTTTCAAAATCCATGGCGCAAGATGGCCTTGCTCGCCATTTTTCTCCTTTTTGGAAACTTTGTTGCGACGGTTTTTCCGCCGGCTGTCGGCCAAGCCATGGCTTGGGATCCGATAGTTGCCATTGGGATCATTTTTTTGGCTGAAGTGATCAACTTTCTCTACTACAGGCAAGGCGATCGCCAAACCATTGCCCAAAAAGCGGCCACAAACCCCACTGCGCCCCAGAGCCGACTCTTATTTCAACTGATGCATGTCTTCAAAATTGGGCTCCTGTATGGCCTCACTGTTTCCGCCGTTAACGTCGGTTCGTAGCGAATGTTACCAGAGCTTGCCAAGGGGGAGAAACCGTATCAGAATCAATTGTTCTAGGCATCAACCAAAAATTTCCCCTGTGCTAGAATCAACTCTACATAGGGACTAGCAGCAGGTAAAAAACAGGTCATGTTTGAACGCTTCACAGAAAAAGCTATTAAGGTGATTATGCTCGCCCAAGAGGAAGCGCGTCGCCTTGGTCACAACTTCGTTGGTACGGAGCAAATCCTCCTCGGTCTCATTGGTGAGGGGACTGGCGTTGCCGCTAAGGTACTCCGGTCTATGGGGGTTAATCTCAAGGATGCCCGCATTGAGGTAGAGAAAATTATCGGGCGGGGTTCTGGCTTTGTGGCCGTTGAAATTCCGTTCACGCCCAGGGCAAAACGGGTCTTAGAACTCTCCCTCGAAGAAGCTCGCCAATTGGGTCACAACTATATTGGTACGGAGCATTTGTTACTAGGCTTAATCCGTGAAGGGGAAGGAGTTGCTGCCAGAGTCCTCGAAAATTTAGGGGTTGACCTCTCCAAGGTACGTACCCAGGTAATCCGGATGCTCGGTGAGACCGCAGAAGTCGCAGCGGGTGGCGGTTCTTCCCGGAGTAATAAGACACCGACCCTAGATGAGTTTGGCTCGAATCTGACCCAACTGGCCAAAGACAGTAAGCTTGATCCCGTCGTTGGTCGTCAAAATGAAATTGAACGGGTAATTCAAATCCTTGGTCGCCGCACGAAAAATAATCCGGTACTGATTGGCGAACCAGGGGTCGGGAAAACGGCGATCGCCGAAGGTCTTGCCCAAAGAATTTCCAATGGGGATGTGCCTGACATCCTCGAAGAAAAGCGCGTTGTCACCCTCGACATTGGTTTGCTGGTTGCGGGCACGAAATACCGGGGTGAATTTGAAGAACGCCTCAAAAAAATCATGGACGAAATTCGCCAAGCCGGGAATGTGATCCTGGTGATTGACGAAGTTCATACCCTAATCGGTGCGGGTGCTGCGGAAGGGGCGATTGATGCCGCCAATATCCTCAAGCCTGCCCTCGCCCGTGGTGAACTGCAATGTATCGGTGCCACCACCCTTGATGAATATCGTAAACACATTGAGCGGGATGCGGCCCTTGAGCGGCGTTTCCAGCCCGTAATGGTCGGTGAACCTTCCGTCGAAGAAACCATTGAGATTCTCTTTGGTCTGCGGGAACGCTATGAACAGCACCACAAGCTTAAAATTTTAGATGAAGCCCTTGATGCAGCGGCAAAATTAGCCGACCGTTATATAAGCGATCGCTTCCTGCCCGACAAAGCCATTGACTTGATCGATGAAGCGGGTTCCCGTGTTCGGTTGATCAATTCCCAACTGCCCCCCGAAGCCAAGGAACTCGATAAAGAATTGCGCGATGTCCTGAAGCAAAAGGATGAAGCGGTGCGCTCCCAAGACTTTGATAAAGCGGGTGAACTGCGCGATCGCGAAATGGAAATCAAAACCGAAATTCGGGCGATCGCCGCCAGCCAAAAAGAGAAAAATAGCGACATCGATGCCGTGGTTGATGCTGAAGAAATCGCCCACATCGTCGCCTCTTGGACAGGCGTTCCTCTCAACAAACTCACCGAGAGCGAATCCACCAAACTGCTCAACATGGAGGATACCCTGCACCAGCGGCTCATTGGTCAAGAGGATGCCGTGAAAGCTGTATCCCGCGCCATTCGCCGGGCCCGTGTTGGCTTGAAAAACCCCAACCGCCCCATTGCCAGCTTCGTCTTCTCTGGCCCCACTGGGGTTGGTAAAACCGAATTAACCAAGGCTTTAGCTGCCTACTTCTTCGGTTCTGAAGATGCGATGATTCGCCTCGACATGTCCGAGTTCATGGAGCGGCACACCGTTTCTAAATTAATTGGTTCCCCTCCCGGCTACGTCGGCTACAACGAAGGGGGTCAGTTAACCGAAGCCGTCCGTCGTCGCCCTTACACAGTCATTCTCTTTGACGAAATCGAGAAAGCCCACCCCGACATCTTCAACATGCTGCTGCAAATCCTTGAAGATGGACGTTTGACCGACGCGAAGGGGCGCACCGTGGACTTCAAAAACACCTTGATTATCCTGACCTCCAACATTGGCTCTAAGGTCATTGAAAAAGGTGGCGGTGGCCTCGGCTTCGAATTTGGCGAAGATGCGGCAGAATCCCAGTACAACCGGATCCGTTCCCTGGTCAACGAAGAACTCAAGCAATACTTCCGTCCAGAGTTCCTCAACCGTCTCGATGAGATTATTGTCTTCCGCCAACTCAACAAAGAAGAGGTTAAAGAAATCTCCGAAATCCTCCTTAAGGACGTCTTCAAGCGCCTGACTGAGCAGGAAATTGAGTTGCAAGTTACCGACAAGTTTAAGGAGCGACTCGTGGAAGAAGGCTACAACCCATCCTATGGTGCCCGTCCATTACGTCGCGCGATTATGCGCCTGTTAGAGGATGTCCTCGCTGAGGAAATTCTTTCTGGCCGCGTTGGTTCTGGTGATACGGCGATCGTCGACATCAATGAAGAAGGTAAAGTGGCCGTCAGTAAAGCGGCAAAACCTTTGGAACTAGCCAAGCAACCTGGTTAACTGTGACCAATCTATAGCCTGTCGATAACCCTAACGTTAATTAAACCTAAGATGCCAAGAGGAGCTTTCGGGCTCCTTTTTTGTGGTTTGGTTATACGCAATCTAAGTAGAATCCTTAAGTTTTTCTGATTTTTTCGAGAAAATTTAGGAATTAATGTAACAATAGTTACAGAAAAAAGTTTTGAGGCACAGTGAGGAAATCTCTATGAAATTGACATATCGTGGTGTTTCCTATGATTCTCTTCCCGCAACCTTAGAAGTGACAGAAGGGGATATCTTGGGTCGTTATCGTGGACAAACGGTGCGGCGACACTGTGTAACGCAAACAGTTGATCGTCCGGATGTTGAGTCAGTACTCCTCCACTATCGGGGTGGCACCTACGCGATTCAGCAACCTGTGGTTAAAGCGACGGCCCAACAGCAACAGGAAGCGGCCGCTGCAGCTTGTCCGGTACGAGTCCCACAGCTCTCTAAATTAATGGGTCAAGACGCCCGGCGTGTGCACCTAGAAAATATGCGTCGCAGCTTAGAACGGCGGATCCGCACGGCCCAAGCCCAGGGGGACGAACAACTGATTACCCTGCTGCAACAGGAATCTAACGCTTTATCCTCGGTGTAAGGTGTGATTTTGATTTAAACTCTTTCTGACTCTGGTGATAGAACAAGGTAAATCTCCCCAGTAGTCGTAACAGTAAGAATAATGAATATTCGTTGGAAGTAGATGGAAGCTGCTTCCTTTTTTATTGGGAAAATGGTCGGCGATCGCCTTGGGTCAGGTTTCCTTCTTCGGGAATAATGGGAATCAAGGTGTTTTGGAAGTAACCATGCGCATTTTGTTGGTAGACGATGAACGGGAATTACGGGGCGCCCTGAGCCAAGTGCTCCAACGGGAAGGGCATACCGTAGCATTGGCAGAAACTGGCCAGCAGGGGTTAGAACTGGCCTGTGATCAAGAGTATGATCTACTGATTTTGGATTGGATGTTGCCGCAATATTCGGGGGTTGAAATCTGCCAACGGGTGCGATCGCTAGGCCGCACAACGCCTATTTTATTTTTAACGGCCAAGGATACGGTGGACGACCGGGTTTCTGGTCTGGATGCTGGTGCCGATGATTATTTAGTCAAGCCCTTTGAGTTGCGGGAACTGCTGGCCCGGGTGCGGGCTTTATTAAGGCGATCGCCGGGGGGAGAGCCACCTAATCGTTTAAAGATTGCCGATCTCGAATTAGATATCGCCAACCAAATGGCCTACCGTGCTGGCCGGGCCATCCGCCTCTCGGATCGGGAGTTGCAACTCCTGAGCTATTTTATGGAGCACCCAGCTCAACTCCTGACCCACGAGCAAATTTATCAACACCTCTGGCAAGATGGCGATGAATCTCCCAGCAGTAATGTGCTGGCGGCTCTGGTACGCTTGCTACGACGTAAGGTAGAAGCAAAAGGCGATCGCCCTCTAATCCACACCATTTACGGCAAAGGATATTACTTTGGCGAGCAGAATACCTAGGGAGCTGTTTCCTTCTTTTGAATGACAGGGGGAGCCGGCACATCAACATTCGTAGGAGCTGGTCTTGGGGCCGCAGGCGGACTCGGTGGCGTTGCGGTGGATGCAGGTCGATTATTCCTCGGTAAGGGGGCAAGGGGAGGCACAGTATCCGCCGGATCAGTGAAGTCAAAGGCCGGTGCTGGGGGCTTAATTTCATTGTCGACCACAGCTTTATTATCATTGTTCGTCGATGTTGTCGCCGCTGCCTCTGGGGTTGGGCGCTCATCAGAGGATGTTTCCGTGGTCTCTTGTGCTTCTGAATTTGTGGTGCTGGTTTTTTCTTCTGTATCTGTGGCAACGACCTTCGTTTTTTTCGCGCCCCCTTGGATTGGTTCTGCGGCAATAGAACCGACGCGATTATTCAAATTTGGTAATTTGGGAAAATCTTCCACCGTCATGGCCGCTGCAATTTGACGCATTGCATCACCCCAAAGGCGCGCCGCTGTACTACTGGCTCCCCAGGTGGGTTTATTATCGTCATTGCCGAGCCAAACCCCTGTTACCATTTGGGGGATGTAACCAATAAACCACAGGTCTCGCGCCTGATCAGAGGTGCCTGTTTTCCCGGCCACTGGACGACCAATATTCGCTTGGCTGCCGGTACCGCTACTCACGACATTGCGCAGCATATAGGTCATGATGGCGGCACTATCAGAATCGATAGCTTGGATCGGTTTGCGGTTCGCTTGGTAAACGACCTTGCCATTGCGATCAAGAATTCGACTAATGCCATACACAGGCTGATAAGCGCCACCATTTGCGAGGGTGCCATAGGCGGCGGTTAGCTCTAGTAAATTTACTTCCCAGGCCCCCAGAGCTAGGGAATAGGTGGGCTTCATCTCCGATTCAACGCCCATGCGGTGGGCGAGATTAATGATCGGGTCCCAACCCACATCAAGCATCACACTCAAGGCGATGGTGTTGATCGATTTTGTCAGGGCTTCTGTGAGGGAAACGGCTTGATTGCTGACGGTACCGGAATAGTTTTTCGGACGGTAGCCATCAATGGCAAATTCTTGGTCAACATAGGTTGCATTGGGAGACATCCCAGAGGCGATCGCCGCTGCATAGACAAACATTTTGAAGGTTGAACCAGGTTGCCGTTGGGCTTGGGTGACGCGGTTATATTGATTATTTTCAAAATCTAAACCCCCAACCATCGTTTTAATCTGGCCACTGCGGGGATCGATGCTCACCATCGCCGCCTGTTCAAAGCGTTGATAACGTCCGTAGTTCGTAATTCCTTCCGCCACAACCGCCTCTGACCACTCCTGCCATTGAGGATTTAAGGTCGTTTCAATGACAAAACTGCCCGTTTCCAACTGCTCTGGGGAAAGGTACCGTTTCAGTTCTGCCTTCACATAATCAGCAAAATAGGGGTATTTGCGCAGTAAACGTTGGGGCGTTTGCCGATTCGTTTCAATGGGGGTGGCGATCGCCGTTTCATACTCGGCCTGGGAAATATAACCCTCTTCCCACATCCGCTCTAGCACCTGATCCCGCCGTACCGTCGCCGCCTGGAGATTAACAAACGGTGAATATAAACTGGGGGCTGGCGCTAAACCCGCAATCATCGCCGTTTCCCCTAGGGTCAATTCTTCTAAATTTTTACCAAAATAAACCCAAGCCGCATCCGAGACACCATAGGCCCCGGAGCCTAGATAAACTAAATTTAGATAACTTTCTAGGATCTGCTCCTTGGAGAACTGTTCTTCTAATTTTGTTGCCAAGCGCATTTCCTTGACCTTACGCGCTAGGGTCATTTCCTGGTTCAAAAAGACAATACGCGCCACCTGCTGCGTAATGCTACTGCCCCCTTCTACAACTCTGCCTGCCCGAAAGTTCATGTAGGCGGCCCGTGCGACCCCCTGTAAATCCACCCCAAAATGCTCATAGAAGCGTCGGTCTTCACTGGCAATAAACGCCTCGGTTAAAGTCGTTGGTACGGCCCAGATTTTGACCCGATCATGGGAAACAGGCCCTACCTCTTCAATGACACTGCCATCGGCTGCTTGAATGGTGAGGGTACCCGGACGTGTATAAATTAAGATTTCATCGACATTTTCCGGTACCAGTGCCTCTAGTTCCTGCCAGCCCCGGTAGATAAGAAAACTGCCACTGCCAACCCCAAGCACAAGTCCCGCCAATAGCCAAAGCCGCCAACGTCGTCTTTTTGATTTTCGCTGTGGCTTTTGGGGTGATGCGCCGTTATCTGTAATGGTTTGTGGTAATTCTCCCCCGTCCATGGCTACCCTTTCAGCACCTTGTAAGTCATGGTCAGAGCTAGCCCCAGGTTGTGACCCACTCTGCAATTGATTGGTGTTGTCTTCTAGGGGTTGAGACACTGACTTTCTGACAAAATTAAACACGCCGAAATCCTCTAAGCATGGCTCGAATTAAGCGATATGGCTCATCGCAATCTTTGATTCGGAGCCAGTTTAACAAATGTGCTCGAATATTCCAGACAGTCTATAGCAAATCGCAACGATTGTACCAGGCCAATGATGAGGTTATTTTATTGTTTGATTAGTTTTTTAGTTAAGCGGGTAACGCGATTCGAACGCGCGACATTCACCTTGGCAAGGTGACGCTCTACCGCTGAGCTATACCCGCTTGCGTGCTGAGCACGTATACAACTATGCCAAGAAAAAACGAAGATGTCAAGGGTCTCGTTGATTTTTTTTGAGATCCCGTTGGCGATCGCCCCAACGCTTAAATTTTTCCCATCAGACTCGCCATTTCTAAAGCACTGAGAGCGTAGCCCCAACCGAGATTATTCTTAATCCCGGCCCGTTCGAGGGCCTGCTGCATGGTATCTGTGGTCAGGACGCCAAAAATAACCGGTACGCCCGTTTGGAATGCCGCCGCCGCAACTCCCTTGGAAACTTCAGCCGCAACGTAATCAAAATGGGGAGTATCGCCCCGAATCACCGCCCCAAGACAAATGATGGCATCGTATTTACCAGAATCGGCTAGTTTTTTGGCGACTAGGGAAATTTCAAAACAGCCGGGCACCCAAATGTAATCGATTTGTGCTCCTTCTGGATCGGTATTGACTCCATGGCGA
Organism: Synechococcus sp. BDU 130192; assembly: GCF_963876085.1. NCBI lineage: Bacteria > Bacillati > Cyanobacteriota > Cyanophyceae > Synechococcales > Synechococcaceae > Synechococcus > Synechococcus sp. BDU 130192. The sequence continues at coordinate 28,039 of NZ_CAWNNO010000044.1, forward strand.
CGAAGACAGTCTTGGCAGCCTGCGAGGAGCTTGCTTGTTACCAGGTCATTGAAACGACCGATGACGATCGCCAATTTGAGCGCTTGGGTGTTGTCGTTATAGGTTCCTTCAAAGGTAGCCATAATGGATTGGTAGAGAAAAGGTGTAAAGGGGGAAATTAATAAAAAAATTAAGGTGCAATCACGTTGAGGTTGCCAACGCAGAAGATTGCACCTTGGGGGAGATCAGGGCCGTTCTGATCGCCAAACATAGGAATATGCGTGGTTAGATCACGAAAAAATTCAGGACACCGACGGCAATGACCAGAACAGTCCAAGCAATGGAACCGACAAAAATCAAGGATTTGGACTGTTCCCAGTTGGTGGGGGAAGCATAGGCAACGGGGACACCAATTACCATCAGGAACGAAAGGGCCACGAGGGCAGCAAGGGCAAGTTGGAATAAAATAGTCATTTTTTAAAATTCTCCCAAGACAGCAAGCAAATGGGGTTTATGGGCTTAGGATGCCAAATAGGGTTTTGAAAATCCTAAAGTTTTCATTGTTTATAGTAAGCTACCAGAAAATTGACCTTCTCTGGTAGATGGGGCCGCAAGTGATTCTCAAAGAAGGCATTCTCGGTGAGAATGGGAAAGCTTTTCGCTTTTTATTGTGTTTTTTAAATTCCTAAAAGATTGTGACTGATTCTCCTCGAAAGTCTCGTTCGCTAGCTGGTATTGCGGGGGTTGTGGCGATCGCCACCCTGATTAGTAAGGTATTCGGTCTAGTGCGAGAGCAGGCGATCGCCCGGGCGTTTGGGGTGGGGCCAGTGGTCGATGCCTATGCCTATGCCTACATCATTCCGGGCTTTTTGCTCATTCTCTTGGGGGGAATCAATGGGCCGTTCCACAGTGCCCTCGTGAGTATCTTGGCCAAGCGAGATCAAAAAGATGCTGCGCCCCTCGTAGAAACGGTTTCTACCCTGGTGACGGGGGGACTCCTGTTGATCACCGTTTTGCTGGTGGTCTTTGCGGGATTTTTCATTGACTTGGTAGCCCCAGGTTTAGAAGGAACGGTGCGGGAGTTGGCGATTTTGCAGTTGCAGATCATGGCTCCGTTGGCGGTCTTTGCGGGTCTAATTGGTATCGGCTTTGGGGTGTTAAATGCCTCGGATCAATATTGGCTACCGGGGATTAGCCCGTTGTTTTCGAGCCTCAGTGTGGTGATTGGGGTCGGCAGCTTGATCTGGATTTTGGGGGAACAGGCCAGCGCCCCCGAATATATGCAGTTGGGCTGTATTGTCCTGGCTGGAACGACCCTCGTTGGTGCGGTTTGGCAGTGGCTCGCCCAGGTGTTTGCTCAGTGGAAATCGGGCTTAGGTACCCTGCGGCCCCGGTTAGATCTCAATATTCCAGGGGTAAAAGATGTGATGCGGGTGATGTTGCCCGCCACCTTGTCTTCGGGAATGCTGCATATCAATGTTTATACGGATATGTATTTTGCCTCCTACATTGAGAGTGCGGCGGCGGCGATGCGCTATGCCAATTTCATCGTCCTCACGCCCCTAGGGATTATTTCCAACATGATTTTGGTACCGTTGTTGCCTGTGTTTTCGCGGTTGGCGGCCCCAGAAAATTGGGATGATTTAAAGATTCGCATTCGTCAGGGTTTGTTGCTCACGGCCCTTTCGATGTTGCCCCTGAGTGCAATTTTTGTCTCCCAGGCGCGGACGATTATCCGGATTATCTACGAATACAATGCTTTTGCGGCGGAAGCGACGGCCATTGTTGCCCCGGTCCTGATGGCCTATGGAGTGGGGATGTTTTTCTACCTGGGACGGGATGTGTTGGTGCGGGTTTTCTATGGCTTGGGGGATGGGGTCACGCCGTCGCGGATTAGTGTTTTTAATATCTTTTTGAACGCGTTTTTAGATTTTATTTTGGTAAACCAATTCCAGACACCGGGTTTGGTCTTTGCCACGATTGGGGTCAATGTCTTTTCTATCGTCATGATGCTTGGGATCTTAAATCGCCGCCTGGGTGGATTGCCCTTGGGAGAATGGGGCTTGAATTTGCTGGGCTTAACGGGGGCAGCGATCGCCGCTGGATTTGTAAGCTGGGGAATTTCTCTGGGAGTAGAATCCTTGAGTTTCGGCCAAAACCTCTATGTGCAGGGCTTGGAATTATTTGTGGCGATCGCCTTTTCCTTAGCCATTTTCTTTGGCCTCGCGAGTTTGTTGAAACTACCAGAACTAGAAATTTTTTGGCAGCGCATCAAAGGTAAGCTCAAGCGGGGTTAGGAGTGAAAGTTTGAGGAAATTTGGTTTAAAACCCCTGGTTTGTTTGGCGAGACAGATAAAGGTTGAAAATCGACAACACAAAAATCACCAAAAACAAGACTAGGCCAATGGTGCAAGCATAGCTAATCTCTAAATTTTGAAACGCCTGCTCATAGAGGTAATAGACCACCGTTTTTGAAGCGTTCAAGGGGCCTCCCTGGGTCATCACATAGATTTCTTCAAAGACTTTTGTCGCCGAAATTGCTGAAATCACCGACACCAGCAAAATGTAAGGACGCATCAAGGGCACCGTAATGTCTAAATGTTTGCGCCAACCGTCCGAACCGTCTAGGGAAGCTGCTTCATACAGTTCCGGAGAAATCGCCTGCAATCCTGCCAGATAGATCACCATGTAATAGCCCAGTCCTTTCCAAATGGTCACCAACATCACACTCCAGAGGGCGAGTTTCGGATCCGTGAGCCAAGGAATTCCGTCCCCTAAACCGATTTGTTTCAGAAGTTGATTAAAAAAACCGTTGGAGGCATACAGGGCGCGCCAGGCAATTCCCGCCACCACCAGAGAAACGATCACTGGGGTATAAAAAGCCGCCCGAAACCAAGTAATCCCCCGGAGACTTTGGTTCACCAAAATGGCCAAGGCTAAGGAAAAACTTACCAAGATCGGCACGACCCCAATTAGATACAGCACCGTATTACCTAAGGTTTTCCAAAATAGATCGTCCTGAAGCAGCAGGGCAAAATTTTTAAAGCCGATCCAACGGGGCGTTTGGGTCAGGTCGTATTGGTACTCGGTGAAACTAAGGTAAAACGCTTGGAGGGCTGGGAGAGCCACTGCTAGGCCCAAAATGGCAAGGGCTGGCAACAGAAAAAGATATGGCGTCAGGAACTTGGTTGAAAGTTTCATGGGGAATACCGGGGCGCAGAGTCAAAATGTATCTTAAGGCAAAAATCTAAGGTTGCCCGACATAGACGGTGATTTGGGGGCCGCTCCTGAACCAAGGAGAAGCGCCAATTTGTTAAGCTAAAGGTGATCATTATTCATTATTTTTCAGCCCCTGTGGAAAATTTCCCTGGAAAATTCTATGGCCCGTTTCAATCGACGAACTGTTAAGCGTTTATATCGCAAGGAGCCAGTGTCTAGCTTCTTGATTGTGATGGGTTTAATTGAGGTGGTAATTGGGGGTGTCGATGAGCATTGGGGTTTATTTACCATTGGTTTGGGATTTGTATTAGGGGCGATCGCCATTCGCTGGTCTCGTATCCGCCGCGATCAACGGGATCTCAATCGGGTTTTACCACGTCGTTATTTACCCCCCACGGAAGTAAATGTGCCGCTGCCCCAGTTGATGAACGAAAAACAACGCTAATGGTAACGGCAGATTATGGTCTTAAAATTGGGACAGTGGCCCAACAGAGTGGTTTACCGGTAAAAACGATTCGCTACTATGCGGATTTGGGGTTGTTGACCACAGTGATGGAGCGATCGCCAAAGGGTTATCGACTCTTTTCAGCGGCGGTCTTTGCTCGGTTGGCATTTATTAAACGGGCCCAATCCCTCGGTTTAAGCCTCGAAGACATTGGCAAGATCCTGACAGTACGCGACCAAGGAACCTTGCCCTGTGGGGTAATTAGGGAGTTATTAGAAGCGCAACTCCAAGAAATTAATCAGCAAATGGCCGCCCTGACGATCCTAAAGGGGGAATTACAGGGTATTCTGTCTGGTTGGCAAGATTTTTCCGATCAGCCCCAGCCCCCATCGACCATTTGTCCAAATTTGCAATGACCCCCCTCCAACAACGCTGGTTTGCACAACTCCGAGAACACCGGGCGATCGCCGTTATTCGGGCCACGGACTGGCAACTGGGGATAAAAATGGCTGAAACCGCGATTAACGGGGGATTAAAGCTCATTGAAATCACCTGGAATAGTGATCAAGCTGGCCACATCATTGCGACCCTGCGGGAAAAATTTCCCCAGGCAATCATCGGCACGGGCACGATCCTCACGCCCACAGATTTAAAAGAGGCGATCGCCTGCGGCGCTACCTTCGCTTTCAGCCCCCACAGTGACCGGGAGTTAATCCAGATTGCCCATCACCAGGATATTCCCATGGTGCTAGGCGCCTTAACCCCAAGCGAAATCTACCAGGCCTGGCATTGGGGTAGTGACGGCGTCAAGGTATTTCCCATTAAAGCCGTTGGTGGCGCTAGTTTTATCCGTTGTCTCCAAGCCCCTTTACCCCACATTCCTCTCATTCCCACTGGGGGCGTTAGGCTCACCAATGGCCCAGACTTAATCCAAGCCGGGGCGATCGCCGTTGGCCTTTCGAGCGATCTCTTTCCCCCCGCGATGCTCGCAAAACAAGAATGGCCGGAACTTAGCCAGCGACTCCAACAACATCACCCCAGTCAATGGTAATTTCCACAAAAAAACGACCCCCACCATGGCGATCGCTATCTCGATTTGTGCAGATTAATTCCTAGGAAAATTTAATCATCACCATCGGCACCCAGTTGTTTGAGGTGAATATGCTTGCGACCTAAAGAAATTTCAAATTCATCACCGGGCTGGAGTCCCATTTTTTTGGTGTAGGCAGACCCAATCAAAAGATTCCCATTGGACTGTACACTAATACGATAGGTGGCAGCACGACCACCCCGACCTTGGGCATTTGTATTGCTATCTAACTGCACCCCTTCTGCTTCGATGAGAGCGTTATAGAACTTCATCATATTGACACGTTCAACCCCATTCTTGGTGATCGTGTAATAGCCGCAAGCTCTTGCTTTTTCTTCTTTACTGTGGTTTTCAAGCTCCTTAACTTTTGCGAGCAGTGCATCACCGGTCAATGTTTCAATCTTTTTCTTTGTAGCCATTTACTTATTACGAATGAATGACGATAAATGAGAGTTATGGGATGAAGCCTGCGAATTCTTTTTTTACTTCGCTGCGCACCTTAAACTTTTAAATTAGCTGTTTCTCACGTTTATCTTACATTATTCTCTCTTAAAATAGAGGTTAAGACGATTTTTTTTGGCAAAAATAATCGCATTCTTTCCTAACATGCCAAAATTTTTTCAAAAAAGGTAGCCATGAAGCTAACCACTAGAGGTCATTACAGCGTTAAAGCTTTACTCGATATTAGTTTGCAACCCGGTTATGGCCCCACCTCCGTAAAGGCGATCGCCAAACGCCAAAACCTCCCTGCCCCATACCTTGAGAAGCTGTTGATTGAGATGCGTCGAGCCGGAATTCTTCGTTCAGTCCGTGGTGCCCAAGGGGGATATCAATTACTATCGAAACCCGAAGATATTTCCCTAGGTCAAATTCTCCAGGCCATCGGTGAAACCATTGAACCGCTCCCCCACCATGAACCCCACCCCGACCAAGCCGAAGATTGGGTTACCTTTAGTCTCTGGCAGCGGCTCCACCAAAAACTCCAAGAAGCCCTTTATAACATTACCCTTGCTGATTTGTATTACGACGCCCGCAGTTGGAAAGCAGCCCAGGGAGAAGCCACAAGTTTTGTTATTTGAAGTTTTTACAATGTCTAATTTTTCTACACCGAAACGTTATGGTGGTGGCTGTCATTGTGGTGGTGTTCGCTTCCAAGTCGCCTTGAGAAACTTTCAAGCCCTTGACTGTAACTGTTCTATTTGTCGCAAAAAAGGATTTCTCCATATCATTGTCCCCCAGGCAGATTTCCATTTACTCCAAGGACAAGATCTGCTAACGGCCTACCAGTTTAATACCCACCAAGCAACCCACCTTTTTTGTCGGCGTTGTGGCGTCCATTCTTTTTATCTACCCCGTTCCCATCCCGATAGTATCGATGTGAATCTGCGCTGTTTAGATGAAAATCTATTAGATGTCTTTGAGATTATATTTTTTGATGGGGAAAATTGGGAAGACAATCTCTCCCAAATCACCTAAAATCTGGATCCTGTGCTGTTAGCTAAAAAAATAAGATTGTGCTGTCGAGAAGATATCAACGCATTTGCCAAACCTTAGATCGTCGTCAACCTGACCTCACTGTCCTCATGGAGGATGTCCACAAACCCCACAATATTTCCGCGATTATTCGCACCTGTGATGCGGTGGGAGTGATGGCTGTCCATGCAATGAATCAGGTCGCAGATGGTGATGTCCTCGATACTTACTCCCAGGTGGCCCAAGGCAGTGAGAAATGGGTTGATTTAAATCGTCACCCTGACGTTACCGTAGCCATCGATCAGCTCCACCAGCAAAACTTTAAGATCTATGCGGCCCATTTAAGCGATCGCGCCGTTGATTATCGCACCATTGACTACACGCAGCCCACAGCAATTTTGATGGGGGCCGAACGGTGGGGGGTCAGCGACACAGCCGCAGAGCTTGTAGATGGTCACATTATCATTCCGATGTTAGGGATGGTGCAGTCCCTCAATGTTTCCGTGGCCGCAGCGGTGATTCTCTTTGAGGCACAACGCCAACGCCTCCAGGCTGGATTTTATGACCAACCACGCCTAGATCCAGAGTTCTACCGTCAGAAGGTCTTTGAGTGGGGCTACCCTGAACTTGTCGCCCATTACTGCGATCGCCAATTACCCTATCCCCCGCTAGATTCAGAAGGTCAAATCATTCCAACCTGACCCGAGTCAGCCCTAACAACCCCATTGCAACACACCCATGGCCGCGATCATTCTTGCCTGGGTGCTTTTCATGTAAAAACGTAATTCAATTCATGCATAGAACTCAAGTGCCCTCAAAAATCGTAGCTTTGGTTACACATTTTCAGGGTTTCCTTGTTTAACTTATGACCTATTGAACGTGCAAAATCTCTTTTAAAAAGATTTTTTGTAGCTCATTCTCTACTTTGCTAAGGATTATTATTTTCTTAGCAAAACCAACTAAAGATTACTTTCTTCTAAACAATTTGAATCCTCTATATTTTTTGCAGTTGGTCAGAAAATAAAGCTTCAATTGTGGCTGGAGACTGGTTTTATTTAAAAGTATTTTTCTTCGGGAGAATTCCTCAAAAATATTGTGGTGCTTGGTTTTGACTTAGATCAAGAAACTTTCTTGGCTGAATATCACAGCAGAACAAAAATTCAGATCTAAACTTTTGGAATTAAATTCCAAAAAAGTAAAATTAAGTTCTTCATGAACAATTTATCTGTGGTTTAAAAGTTAATCTCAAAGCGCATTGACTTTAGAAAAACCAATGACCCTTTTGTTTCCCCATCGGTTTTAAATTAGGAGAAAATAATGGATTACGTAATCCCCAAAGAACTAGTAGATGCCAGTATCAAAGCAGGCGAAACAAAAGCACGTCTTTCCGTCAAAGATCTGCTCATCCGTGGCTTCTACTCTGGTCTGGCCCTTGGCGTTGCCACCACCCTCGCTGTTACCGTCGCTGTACAAAGTGGTCTGCCATTCCTCGGAGCACTTCTCTTCCCTTGGGGATTTGCCTCCATCGTGCTCTTTGGGATGGAACTGGTCACTGGCAACTTTGCGCTGATGACATCGGCAATGTTGGCGAGACGAGTGAGGTTTGGCAGAGTTATTAATAATTGGCTTTGGGTTTATCTGGGTAATTTTTTAGGTTGTTTGTTTGTGGCCTTGCTGATGGGGTTCTCCCTTACCAATGGTGGGACGGCTGACCCCAGCCCCGTGGGTGAAAAAATCATCGAAATCGCCCTCTCCAAGACCGTGGCAGTGAAAGAAATGGGCACCAATGGCTTCTTCCTCTTCATTGTCCGTGGTATTTTCTGTAACTTCCTAGTTTGTTTGGCTGTGATGATGGGCATGGTGAGTAAGTCCGTCCCAGGTAAATTTATGGGCTGCTGGTTCCCGATCTTCGCGTTCGTCACCCTCGGCCTGGAGCACATCGTGGTCAATATGTTCTTTATCTTGACTGGTATGGTTCTCGGTGCGCCGATCTCTGGTATGGATATGGTCTTCTGGGATTTCCTGCCTGTGACGATTGGTAACATTATTGGTGGTGGTATCTTCATCGGTGCGCTGCTGTACTCGACCCACTACACGAAATCCCAAGGACTTCCTCAAATGGCGATGGAAGAATCCATGAAAAACCCTGTGCTGCGCTAGGAAATCGAGCTTAATCCACCGATTGCCAAAATAAAAGTAATTATGAAACTAAAAGGGAGTGACTCAGGTCGCTCCTTTTCTATGTTTTGAATCGTGAGGGCCACAAGATCAACTCAAAGGAGGCTGAAGGTTAAACCGCTGTGGGTAGTGAGACGTTCGATAAGATGTTCACCCATGGCTGTGGCTGGCGTCCAGAAGCCACCGGATCGGGATAGATGATCTTTGGCTAAACAGAGTCCCGCTTGGGCGATAATTTTTGCGGTGGAACCATAGCCCGGATCGCGATCGCCAGTGACTTTTGCCATAAGAACTTCACCCGAAGTAGTAATGCCCCAAAAGCGCAGATCATAAAAACCGGCTTCCTGTTGGCTAGGGGAAGGCCCTTCGCCGGGGGCCGGGACAATTTTTTCGACGATGCTAGGGGCGATCGCCGCAGTTCCTCCCAGGATTTTAAGTAATAGGCTTAGACCCTGGGCTTTCAACCAACCCCCAACACTGATCCCCGTAAGCAGCCCTTCGTCGTACTGGAACTGCTCTCCATAGGCCCAATTTTGTAGGGCATTGGAGCGTAGCACGATGGGGGTATTCACCGCTGCCATAATAAAGGGCGTCACCCATTCGCCGAAAGTGTGGTCGATTTGTACCGGGATTAGGGGAGCTGGGTGCTGGGGATTGGGGGCTTTGGGGCAGAGGGCATAGGGATTAGCCAACAGCGCTTTGATCTCTGGGTCGGCGATCGCCTCTTTGATCAGATTTACGCCACTGGCCGCCGTCCCCCCAGAAATGCCTCCCTGGGCCGCCTTAACGCGCATCTTAATTTGGCGACAGGGTTCTCCGAATTGTTCTAAAGCCCGCTGTTGCAAAAAATACACCCCAAGGTCAGACGGCACCGAATCAAAGCCGCAACAATGAACGATCCGCGCTCCCGATTGTTGGGCGATCGCCTCATATTTAGTCACCATCTTTTTGACCCACTGGACTTCCCCGGTCAGATCGCAATAATCGGTTCCCGTTGTGGCACAGGCCTGCACCAGCGTTTCTCCATAAAGACTGTAGGGGCCGACCGTTGTGAGGATCACCTTCGTTTGCTCGCAGAGGGCCGTCACTGCCCCTTGATCAAACACATCAACAACAAAGGTTGCTAAGGTCTCCCCTGGGACACCCAGGGATGCTTTGAGTTGGTCTAATTTTTCGGCTGAACGGCCGGCGATCGCCCAAGTAAACGATTCACGTTCGGCATGGTCACAAAGATAGCGGCAAATAATTTGGCCCACAAAACCAGTGGCCCCTACCACGATCAGATCATAGGGGGGTGACGATGACGACATTTTTTCAGAAGACATAGAGCCTAGTGTCCCAGACAAAGATGCCCTTCAGTGTATCGTCTGCGCTAAACCTTTGTAGCTCGGTTGGGGGTGCCCCGTTCTGCATCCCGCACCCGTTTACCGCGCCAAACCAAACGGATCGGCGTGCCCGCAAAACCGAGATCCTGACGAAATTGCTTCTCGATATAGCGGCGGTAGCTATCGTTAAACCGTTTGGGGTCATTAACAAACAGAGAAATTGTCGGCGGCTGACTGCGCACCTGGGTGCCATAGTAAATCCGGCCCTGTTTTCCTTGGCGACTGGTGGGGGGAGAATGCCAGGAAACCGCTTCTTGGATCACCTCATTAATCACGGCGGTAGAAACGCGGCGACGGTGAGATTCGGCGGCTTGATCAACTAAATCCAGGATTTTATTCACCCGCTGACCAGTCTGGGCGCTAATGAAGAGCATTTCGGCCCATTCCATGAAAAATAGACGCGCTTGCAACTCTTTGCGGTATTGGTTGATTGTGTAGGTATCCTTCTCGACAGCATCCCACTTGTTGGCAACGATGATCACCGCCCGGCCTTCGTCAATGATCCGACCCGCTAGTTTGAGATCCTGTTCGGTCACCCCATCTAAAACATCAATCACAAAAAGTACTACATCCGCCCGACGAATCGCTTTAAAGGCACGGTTAATGCTAAAAAATTCGGCCCCATAATCCACGTTTTTTTTCCGGCGGATGCCAGCGGTATCAATGAGACGATATTGTTGGCCGTTGCGTTCGATGATTGTGTCAATGGCATCGCGAGTCGTCCCAGAAATCGGACTGACGATCGCCCGTTGTTCTCCGGTGAGGGCATTGAGCAGACTCGATTTACCGACGTTGGGGCGGCCAATGATCGCGACGTTAATGGTGGTATCTTCTTCGACATCGGTGATCGTGGGGAGGTATTCGATCACTTTGTCTAAAAGATCGCCGGTGCCACTGCCATGGATCGCCGAGATGGGGAAAGGTTCTTCCATGCCCAGCTCCCAAAATTCAGCTGCTTGGGTATAGCCCTGTTCGAGGGATTCGCATTTGTTCACGGCCAGGACAACAGGGACATTTTGTTGGCGCAACCAGTCGGCAATTTCTTGGTCGGCGGCATTTAATCCGGCTTGGCCATCCACCACAAAAAGGGCCACGGCTGCTTCGGCAAGGGCAATCGCCGCTTGTTCGCGGATTAAAGGTAAAAATTCTTCGTGGTCATCGAAAACAATCCCGCCCGTATCGACAATCTGAAAATTGCGGTCTTGCCAAAAACCAGGCCGATAGGTGCGATCGCGGGTAATGCCGGGCTGGTCATGGACGATCGCCTGTTGATCGCCAGCAATGCGGTTGACGAGGGTAGATTTGCCCACGTTGGGACGACCGATCACGGCAATAATGGGGAGTTTCATAGGGACTCTGCTTGAATCAGGGGAAAAAGACTGGATAATGACGGGGGGACTCGCTAAGCTTTAGTACAAGCGGTCTGTTTTGCTTCAAAAAATTATGATATAAACGCCAACATCAAAACTCAGAATATTTAATCATACCAATTTTTAAGGCGATCGCCCCGATTCCGGCTCCTCTTTTCCTATTCTTTATCCTGTAATTTTTCCCATGGTTTCCCACAATGAACTGCCTGAGGTGATTAAACCTCTCTTGATGTACAGTGGCTCGAAATTTGCCTACGAAGTGAATCGTCTGCGGTTACCCAATGGGGCCGTTGGTGATTATGGGGCGATCCGTCATCCGGGGGGCGCGTTGGTGGTGCCTGTGACCAATGAGGGTCAGTTGGTGGTGGTACGGCAATATCGCTTTGCGCTCCAAGGGCGGATTATCGAATTTCCGGCGGGAACGATTGAAACCGAGGAAGACCCCCTCAGCACGGTGCAACGGGAACTACCAGAAGAAGCGGGTTACGCCGCAAAAAATTGGCGATCGCTGGGGAAATTCCCCCTTTGCCCAGGCTATTCTGACGAGTGGATCTATGCTTTTTTGGCGACGGATTTAGAAAAATTAGCCACTCCTCCAGCCCAGGACGTCGACGAGGATATTGAGGTGCTTTTGTTGAGTCCAGAGGAGTTGGAAGCGAAAATCCATAATGGCGATCGCCTCGATGCCAAAACCATTGCCAGTTACTATCTCGCTAAACCTTTCTTGACCCACTAAATACCGCGTTAGTCCAACGAAAAATTGAGCTAAACTGCTACTGAGATGACAAAATTTCCCTGAGCACAGACTAAAATCGGGAAAATCCCAGGATTTGGAGGCAAATGATGCAGCTAGGCGCACTTTTAAAACAGGTATCGGCCATTGAATCCCTGCCGGATCACCCGATGCTCCAGCAGGTCGTCAAAGGATTGGCGAGCAACTCCCAAGCCGTGATGCCTGGGGATCTGTTCATTGGTTTGCCCGGTACCCGCGTCGATGGAGGCGAATTTTGGCAAGGGGCTATCGAAGCCGGGGCGATCGCCGCTGTGGTCAGTCCAGAGGCCCTCGAAAAATTTCCCGCGACCAAGGGCGAATGCGTCATTCCCGTTGCTGACCCTGTGATCGCCTGTGCTGAAATTGCCAACCTTTTCTACGAAAAACCCACTGCAAGTTTAAAACTGGTTGGGGTGACGGGGACGAACGGCAAAACCACCACCAGCCACTTAATTGAATATTTCCTCCAAGCCGCCCAACAGCCCACGGCCCTCATCGGTACCCTCTACACCCGCTGGCCCGGCTACGAAAAAATTGCCACCCACACGACTCCCTTCGCCATCGATCTCCAGAAAAACTTTGCGGCAGCCCTCGAAGCGGGCAATACCCACGCGGTGATGGAAGTGAGTTCCCATGCGCTGCACCAAAATCGCGTTAAGGGTTGTCAATTTGATGTGGCCGTTTTCACCAATCTCACCCAGGATCACCTGGATTACCATCCGACGATGGAGGACTATTTCCAGGCGAAAGCCCTGCTTTTTAACGAGGAATATTGCCACGGCAGGGCAGTGGTGAATTTGGATAATCCCTATGGCGATCGCCTCGCCCACAAACTCGGTGAAAAAGCCTGGGGTTATAGCCTCCAAGATGCCGCAGCGGATCTTTACATGGATCGCCTGATCTACACCGCAACGGGGGTTGAGGGCCGCCTAAAAACGCCCATGGGCACGGTAGAATTCACGTCACCCCTAGTCGGTCAGTTTAATCTCGAAAATGTGATGGCCGCCATCGGTGCAGGTCTGGCCTTGGGTTTGGATTTAAACCAGATGATTACCTGTCTGCCGCAATTCCAAGGGGTGCCGGGGCGCATGGAACGGGTGATTGTGGCTGAGGATCAAGACATTAGCGTCATCGTTGACTATGCCCACACCCCCGACAGTTTAGAAAATCTCCTGAAAGCCTCCCGGCCTTTTATCGCGAAAAAAATGATCTGTGTGTTTGGTTGCGGTGGCGATCGCGATCGCACCAAAAGATCTTTGATGGGAAAAATCGCTGCAACACAATCCGATTGGGCCGTGGTCACCTCAGATAATCCGCGCACGGAAGACCCCAAGCAAATTTTGGCCGATGTGGTGGAAGGGATTCCCGAAAATATCCAGTTTCTCGTGGAAGCAGACCGGGCCACGGCAATTCAACGGGCAATTTTAGAGGCCCAACCGGGGGACGGGGTTCTCATCGCTGGGAAAGGCCATGAAGACTATCAAATTTTGGGCACCGAAAAAATTCACTTCGATGACCGAGAGGAAGCCCGCAAAGCCCTCGGCGATCGCCACCCAAAAACCCCCTAACGCTACAATCAACATAAATTTTTCTATAAATTTCTCTGCCTGAGTCTAGTAAAAAAACTGCCCCCATGAGTGATCTGGTTCTCGATGTCCGTCAACTGCAGGTGGCCTTCACCAGCGAAAATCAAACCAATCTCGCGGTTGATCAAATTAGCTTTCAGCTTAAACGGGGCCAGACCCTCGGCATCGTGGGGGAATCCGGCTCCGGCAAATCGGTCACATCCCTTGCGCTGATGGGGCTGATCCAAAAACCAGGCCGCGTCACCGGGGGCGAAATTTTCTTTAAGGCGACCCCAGACACAGAACCCCTTGATCTCCAAAGTTTGCCGGAATGGGAGCGGCGTACCTATCGCGGCGGTGAGATTGCGATGATTTTCCAGGAACCGATGAGTTCCCTTAATCCCGTTTATAACGTGGAGTTTCAGCTTACCGAAGCAATTTTATTGCACCAAAATGTCACCCCAGCCCAGGCCCGCCAACAGGCGATCGCCCGACTCCAGGAAGTGCAACTGCCCGCCGAGGTGATGAAACGCTATCCCCACGAACTGTCCGGGGGCCAACTGCAACGGGTGATGATTGCCATGGCGATCGCCTCTAATCCGACGCTACTAATTGCGGACGAACCCACCACCGCCCTCGATGTGACTGTGCAAGCGACGATTTTGCAACTGTTGCGGGATCTCTGTCAGGCCCGGCAAATGTCTCTAATTTTCATTACCCACGATTTGGGGGTAATTGCGGAACTTGTTGACGAAGTGGCGGTGATGTACCGGGGGAAAATTGTTGAGCAAGGCCCCATCGAACGGATTTTTAAAGCGCCTCAACATCCCTATACCAAAGGATTACTGGCCTGTCGGCCCCGCCTTGATCAAAAATTAGTCCTGCTGCCGACCGTTGCTGATTACATGAGTGTTGAAACCGATCCCGACACCCAAACCGTCGTGATCCAAGAGCGACAGCCGGATTTGAATTTACTGGCAGAAGTCTCCCTAGAGGCCGATAAAAAACGTCTTGAAGACCTGATTAAACAAAAACCGCTCCTATCTGTGCAAAAGCTCCAGGTGGGTTATCCCAGTCGCAATTTTCTTTTGACGGGACAACGGTATTTCATGGCCGTTAATAATGTTTCCTTTGATCTCTATCCGGGGGAAACCCTCGGTCTAGTAGGCGAATCCGGGTGCGGCAAATCCACCCTGGCCCGGGCCATTTTGCGACTGATTCAACCCCTCAGTGGCGACATTTGGTTTCGGGGCGAAAATATTGCCCAACTCCCAGCCCGGAGTAAACGCCTCCGACAACTGCGCCGGGAGATGCAAATTGTCTTCCAAAATCCTTACAATTCCCTCAATCCCCGCATGACCATTGGCCGGGCGATCGCCGAACCGTTAATCATTCACAATATCAAGCGGGACAAGAAAAAACGCCTTGAGCGAGTGCAATATCTGTTAGAGCGGGTGGGCCTCAATCCCGATTGGGTGAACCGCTATCCCCACGAACTATCAGGTGGCCAACGGCAACGGGTCTGTATTGCACGGGCCTTAGCCATTGAACCCCAATTTATTATCTGCGATGAATCCGTATCGGCCCTGGATGTGTCTGTTCAGGCCCAAGTGTTAAATCTGCTTAAGGAACTACAAGCGGAATTTCAACTGACCTATATTTTTATTTCCCACGATCTCAGCGTTGTGAAATTTATGGGCGATCGCATTATTGTGATGAACAAAGGCAAAATCGAGGAAGTGGGTACGGCTGACCAAATTTACCGCAATCCCCAACAGGACTACACCAAACAACTCATCGCCGCGATCCCCCAAGGCCTCTAAAAAATATCCTCCCTGGAGGGAGGTACCGCTGGCGGAGGGTTTAATTCTCCCCTTGAGGGGAGTTAGAGGGGTGCCTCCCTTAAGGAGAGTTAGAGGGGCGTCCCTCAAGGAAAGTGCCGCAGGCGGAGGGTGTTTACCCGTAGTTGTTATAACTATCTACCGCATTGGGATCCACATCCCGCTTAGAACCCAGCAAATCTAGACGATTAACCCGAATTACTGGCTTAGACGATTCGTGGCCATTGCGATTCGTGAAAGTCTCAATCTTTAAAGTGCCTTGGATACCGAGCAGACTGCCTTTTTTTACATAATTAGCGGCTACCTCTGCT
Source organism: Synechococcus sp. BDU 130192 (assembly GCF_963876085.1). NCBI lineage: Bacteria > Bacillati > Cyanobacteriota > Cyanophyceae > Synechococcales > Synechococcaceae > Synechococcus > Synechococcus sp. BDU 130192. The sequence goes on from NZ_CAWNNO010000044.1 coordinate 43,667, forward strand.
GTTTTTCCCCAAATCTCTAAGTTAAACCAATCCGGCTGATCCGTCCGGCTGGTGGGACGATTTACCGCTAAAGTCAAATTACACAGCACACTACCCGACTCGAAATAGCGCACTTCCGGATCCCCACCGGCCCGGCCCACAAGATTTACGAGGTTAATGGTCATCGTTGACTTTCCATACAACTGTTCTGCTTTATTGTGCCACAAGTTCCCATGGCAATTTGTTGTGAAGTTTTGTAAGGTGTGAGTGATTTACCTACTCAATCATCAAGGCGAACCCCTATGTTGGCGTTATACCAATTTGAACTATCCCAGTTTTCGGAAAAAGTCCGCTTAATCCTCGATTACAAGGGTTTAGAGTACAAAAAAATCGAAGTGACCCCCGGTATCGGTCAACTGGACGTGTATAAAATGTCGGGTCAGCGTCAAGTGCCTGTCCTCAAAGATGGCGATACGGTAATCAGTGACTCCACAGAAATTGCTTTTTACCTTGACCGCAAATATCCCGAAAAACCGATTATTCCTACCGCTCCAGTGCAACGGGCCCAATGTTTGATCATGGAAGAATGGGCCGATGAGTCCATTGGCTTGAAAGGTCGAAAAGCCTTCATTGGTGCCCTCAACCAAAACCCTAACTTCCGCACCTCCATTGTGCCGAAGCAGGTGCCTGATCTCTTTAAAAATCTTCTGGGGGCTGTGCCGGGGGATGTTTTAGATTTCTTTGGGGCGGGTGTTGGCCTTGGTGGTGATGCAGTTAAAGAAGCCCAGCGGGGTCTGAGGCAGGATCTCGAAGCGTTAACCTTGCTTGTCCAGCAACAACCCTATTTAATCGGCGACCAACCAACTTTGGCGGATTTTTCCGTGGCCGCCCTGAGTATTTTGCTCAAATTTCCTGAGGGGAACTATTTTGATATCCCTGACTACCTCAAAGGTAAGGGTATTCCGGGCTTGGGGGATAATGCGGAATATGCGCCGTTTTTTGAGTGGCGCGATCGCCTTTATCGCGAGTTCCGCCAAGAAACAGGGGGCAATCGTGAAACAAAGACTGAAGATGGTGCGCCCACAACCATTGAAATCGATTAAACTTTCGCCATTGGGCTAATAAATATCCCCCACGTCGTGATTAAAGTTGGGGGATTTTTTATTTACTGAGTGGAGTTATCTTAACTTTTAGCTTTTGTATTACTTGCCGATAATTGCTATCAAATCATTGTTGATTGCCTGTTCATCATAAATAGTAGGCTGTCTTCCTTCTCTTGAACGAGCGTAATATTCTCGTCCTGCTTTTACCATTGCTTCTCTAGCTTGGTAATCTTCTGGATTTTTTCTTAAATATTCTTTTGCAGCATCGTAGGCTTTTTCATACTCACATTCATACTCATAGAGTTGATAGTCAGGCTGAGTCTTAAAGACTTTCAGGATATCTTGGGTGATCGCCTTTGGAGTTACGGTCGGCGGATAGCGCTTTACCACCTTACCCTTGCGATCCACGAGAAATTTGGTGAAGTTCCACTTAACATTTTTTGTGCCCAAAATCCCTGGTGCTTCTTGGGTTAAATACTGATACAAAGGATGGGCGTTGCTGCCATTCACATCAATTTTTTGAAAGAGCGGAAAAGAAACGCCAAAGCCGGTCTCACAAAAGGATTGTATTTCCTCGGAATTACCAGGTTCCTGTTGCCCAAATTGATTGCAGGGAAAACCTAGCACCATAAAATCTTTTTCTGCATACTGTTCATATAGAGCTTGTAACCCTTTATATTGGGGCGTGAATCCACACTGGCTGGCTGTGTTGACTATCAACAAAACCTTACCTTGATAGACCTCTAGTTTGACTAGCGTACCATCAATTGTTTTTACTGAAAAATCATAAATAGAAGTAGGCGTTTGTGTCGTCATAAACTCGAAAAAATATTTGTAGAAGCTATTTAAAACGATTTCGCAAGCATTATATTCATTATTTCAGCAGAGTGTAAATGAGTCTTAGAGATTAGAGATAAGACCTCTGCGTAATTTTTGCCGTTACTCCCCCCATAATGCTTAAACAGCAGCAATAGTATAACAAAGACCAACAAGACTGGGGGCGATGTCTTAAGAACCGATGGTTTGTTGCTTTGATCAGTTGAGTTTAAATAGGCGCGTTTTGTTTTGCCAGAGGCAGAAAAGCCTTTGCTGCTTAAGGGCGAGATTTTTCTTCGTTATAATGTTTTTTTTGAATACCTCCCAATAGAAGTTAAGAAATACGCTTGAGATCTATGCAATATCGTCGCTTTGGTCGCACCGAACTGCAAATGCCTGTTTTTTCCTGTGGCGGGATGCGCTATCAGTTCAAGTGGCAGGATCAAGACCCCGCGAAAATTCCTGCTGATAGCCAAAAAAATCTAGCGGCAACGATTCGGCGATCGCTTGATCTGGGCATTAACCACATCGAAACGGCACGGGGGTACGGCACGTCAGAAATGCAACTTGGGTGGGTCTTATCGCAATTTAAACGAGAAGATCTCATTATCCAAACAAAGGTTTCCCCAAAGGCTGATCCCCAGGCATTTCGGCGCGAAATTGAAAAATCCCTCAATTATTTGCAACTGGATTATGTGGATTTATTTGGTATCCACGGCATTAATAACGAGGAAATATTTAAGTTCACCTTTGAACGGGGTTGTCTAGAAGTCGCCCAGGAATTGCAGCGGGCGGGACGGATTCGTCACATCGGTTTTTCGACCCATGGTTCGACGGATCTGATTGTGAAAACCATCGAAACGGGGGCGATGGATTATGTGAATCTACACTGGTATTGGATTAATCAGGACAATTGGCGGGCCATCGAAGCAGCAACACAGCAGGATATGGGGGTATTTATCATTAGCCCGTCGGACAAGGGGGGACATCTTTATAATCCGCCCCAAAAATTAGTCGATCTCTGCAAGCCGTTGCATCCAATGGTGTTTAACGATTTATTTTGTTTGTCCCATCCCCAGATCCATACTTTGAGTGTGGGGGCGGCGCGTCCGTCAGATTTTGATCAGCACCTAGAAACCCTCCCTCTGCTGGGGCGGGCCGATGAAATTTTGCCAGATATTCTCGCGCGACTGGAAAATCAGGCGATCGCCTCCCTAGGGGAAGATTGGGCCAAGACCTGGCAAGTGGGCCTGCCGACCTACGACCAAACCCCGCACCAGATTAATATCCCCGTCATTCTTTGGCTCAGAAATTTGGCGATCGCCTACGACATGATTGAATACGGCAAAGCCCGCTACAACCTGATGGGCAACGGCGGCCACTGGTTCCCTGGCCAAAAAGCCGACCGCTTAACGGAGGTAGATCTACGCAACGTATTACGCCTCAGTCCCCACCGCAAACACATTCTCCAGTACCTCCAGGAAGCCCATGATTTACTAGGAGGGGCAGCGGTGCAACGGTTATCGGCGAGCTAAGTTTTATCCTGAGAAAATGGCTTAAGGCACTTGGAGGGTAACAAAGCGATTTTCCGGCACAAAACTATGGTACTCACCATCATCGGCCAAAATTGCTACTAAATTGAGCGTATAGTCCGGTTTAATCTGCAGTACATCCCACGGCACAGACAATTCTAAACATTCTCGGTAAGCCATTTTGGCATGGGCACCCCGGGGCCGCCACTGGCCATAGTCACTGGCTTCTTCAAACCAGATAGATTGGGTTAAGAGATTAATGCCGATGTGGTGCCGGAAGAGATAATTTAGGGGAGCCTGGTCGGGCATACTGGCGATGGGAGCTGGGCTAATGGCGCAGTTTACCCCTGGATAGAACCAGAGGAGATGGAGTTCTGCCGGAAGTTCTTCGCCCCATTTGATGCCTCGCTTGAGGTCAAAGCGCAAATAAAAATTAAGATGATCCCAACCGTAAAAGAGTCGTTGCAGGGCGCTGCTTTGGTGCATGGTACCCCGGGCACCGCCAATTTCGATGCAACCAGCTTTATCCCAATCCTGTTCGTCGCCGATACCATCAATGATCGGGTGAATAAAGCTTTCGGGGAGGTGCTCCCGGTGGCGGGTGTGGTCTTCAATGGGTTGGAGCACTTCCGGCGGAATCGGTTCGTTTAGGGCTTTGTAGATCCCAGCGACGTGTTCCCGAAAGAGTTGGTCAAACATGGCGTCTTGGTTAGAGGAGTGACCTTCCCCAAACCACCAAAACCAGTCTGAGCCTTCGGCAGCATAGAGGGATTCCCAGGCTTCGGGGTTGGTAATTTCTGTCGCTTCGGGGTGGGTGGCCAGCAGGTGGCGGGCTTTGGTGAGCATATCCCAGGCGCGATTTTTAGCAGGGTCTCCAATCCAGGTGGTAAAGCTCCCATCAACCCAGGAACCACTATGGAGTTTGTGGCTAGGAATGGTTTCGGTGGGGGGAAATTGCTCGATAAATTCGGAGACCGTGACGAGTTCGAGTTGGCGATTGGCGCTCAGTTTTTCGTAGAGGGACGTCAGGAAAGGGATGCCGTCTTTTTCGTAGAATTCCCAGCAGTTTTCACCGTCGAGGGCGATGGTTACAAGGTGTGGTTCTTGGAGGGCAGTTTGGCCTTCTTTTTGGTGGTGTCGCAAGCTCCGGGCGATCGCCTCTAGGTGACCGACCAGATCGCAGGCGGCCTGTTCTGAGTCCATACCACTGTAGGTAAAGCCCACCAGATCCGACAGACGGTGATCCCGGAAGACAATGGCGAGATCTCCATGGTCTGTTTCGAGGCGATAGGGGCGATACATTTTTTCCGGTTCGTAGACATTGCCCACTTCGTCCCGATGGAAGAAATGTTTCAGGCTCCAACCCAACACCGCTTCGTCGGAACAGATCCACTTAAAGCCAGCGGCGGCGATGGGGTTAAGCACTTCCGGGCTGACAGATTGCTCCGATGGCCACAGACCCCGTACTTCTCGGCCAAAACGTTCCCGGTACATTTCCTTGGCGCGGTTGAGGTGGCGGGGAATATCTTCTGACCACTGGAAGCGCTCCTGGGGCAGTTCCATCTTGGGGACGGCGACGCGGCCAGAATTAGTATCTGCGAGCAGGGGCAAAATCGGGTGGGTGTAGGGGGTGGTGGTCACCTCCAGTTGCCCGTTGTCCTGCATTTGTTTGTGTTTGGGGATAATCCGCTTAATAATTTCCCGTTGTTTGGAATAAATGCGTTGGCGATCGCCTAAAGTAAAGCCGCGATCTTTTTCGAGCCAGGCAGCGATCTCCGGGTCATCCCAGAAGAGGGGATCAATCCAGGCTAAATTATGCCAAGCCAAGAGATCACTAAATTTTTGTTCGTCCCAATTTTCTAGGCACCAGGCTTTGCCGTTGTCCTGGCGCTCGGTGTACAGCTCCCGGTAGCGGGGATGGGGATCGACTAAGGTGCGGTGGTTGCCATCAAAGAAATGCTCCAAGATGTACCATTTTTGGTCACTGTTGAGGTCTGTGACGGGGGTGAGGGCCAGCTTTAGATAGGGGTCAAGGGCCTTGCCTTCGGCATAATCTTCCAACTGCATCATCAAGGAAGGTACCAAATTCACAGTTTGGTGGAGGCGCGGATATTTTTCGAGCAGCAAAATCAAATCTAGGTAATCTTTAGTGCCGTGGAGCCGCACCCAGGGGAGATGATATTGACCGTCCGGTGCTTTGTAGAGGGGTTGATGCTGATGCCAAATAAACGCGATGTAGAGGGGATAAGACATATAAATGGAAATATTTTGCCGCTGTGGAGTCTCCAAAAGCCTTGGGTAAGCTTGGCTTTCTCTTTAAATCATAGCGATCGCCTTTCCGTTCTTCCGGGCAGCCTTAACGAATTGCAAGGATGCGATGGGGCTGTGACATTTAGCAATTAGCGTGATTGACTTTGATTAGTCTGATTTTCGGTAACTTGACGGGCCAGGTAAGCCACGGCAAAATCGCCATTGTTGTGGGCCGCTAGTTTTTCGCCCAGGTCGAAAACATCGGTGGCGAGGGTCGGCCCAAGTTTCTGGATCAAGGCCTGTCGTTCGCTGATGTTGTGCTGTTGTTCCCGGACTTTGTGTTGCCATTCGGCGGTAAAAATATATTCGAGGCTAGTGTGGAGTTGGAGTTTTTCTAAAATTTCCCATTCTTGGCGATCGCACCAGAAGCCATTACATTCGGGGCAACGCTCTAAGTAAAAAGGTTGATCGACGGGGATTTTTACCCGCGATAAATAGCGGCGGCATTCGGGACAGAGGGCCGCTTTATTGTCTGTTTCACCGGGGATCACGGTTTCTGGAAGGGACAGTTGGGTATTGAGGCGCTGTGGTTTTCGTTGGCTATTTTGCCAGGTTTGGTAGCGATCGCCAGGGAGCCAATCTCCTTCACATTTTTCACAATGACAACTGGTCAGCTCCCCAGATAGAAGCTGATCCCCAAGCTCAACATCGCGACATTTAGGACATTGCACAGTTTAATGACTCCCACAGTTTTTCCTCGTTTTATCCTACGCCGAAGCCAATCCCGCCACAACTACGACCCAGAAATTTGGCGCTAACTTTTCTATAATCACCAAACAGAAACAATAGACGGGACAAAAAATTCATGCAGCGGTTATCGGTGGTGGTCGTCCATGGCAGTTTTAGTGACAGTTATCGACGGGAATTTCAAACCCTGATCGCCCAGGTGAAAGCCCAGGTGGATCATCCGGTGCTTGGGGCCTATTTAGAATGTAGCGAGGTGTCTCTAACGGCGGCGATCGCCCAGTTCCTCCGGGATCACGCCCCAGAACCCGCTGAAGTGCAAATTCTGCCTCTATTTCTCTTGCCCGGTGTCCATGTCCGGGAAGATCTCCCAGAGGCGATCGCCCAACTGCAGTCCCAATTTCCCCAAGTAAAGTTTCAACAACTCGATTACCTCGGTAAAGATGCCCGCCTTGCCCCGTTCCTAGAGCGACAGTTTGCCGAAAATTCTACGGCCCAACGTATTTTGATCGCCCATGGTAGCCGTCGCACCGGCGCGAATCCCGAAATCGAAAAGCTCGCCCAGGCCCTCAACGCTAGCACCGCCTACTGGGCCACAGAACCCTCTTTAGACCAAAGACTTGCACAGCTCCAAGAGACGACCGCAACAACGATTCACTTGGTTCCCTATTTTCTTTTTTCCGGCAAAATCCCAAAGGCGATCGCCGCCCAGATGAAAACCTTCGCCCAGGCCAACCCCACCATGACAATTCAGCTTGGTCAACCCTTTGGCACTGATCCCCAATGTGCAGTGGCGATCGCCAACATTCTCCGGGGTAACCCCTAGGCAAATAGTGAAATGCAGGGTGAAATATTGCTGTTCTTTACGGATTTATAAGAAAAATTCACGCCAATGGCATGATATGTATGGTTAGTTGCCCTGGCTGACTGGTGCCGTTGGCAACGCAAATTTAAATAAACAAAGATAAGCACATTTACTTACAGCCTTGATAAATTCTTGCCTGTAGGTCTGCCTTCACAGTTAAATAGGTGGAGATAGATTTATTTACGTTATTGCTGTATTGAGGAAAAACATGAATAAAATTCTGGGGATCGACCCACTCAAAAAATTTATTTTCGGGATTAGCGCATTCGTTTTACTATTTTGGCAACTCAATGTCGGCGCTGCCAATGCCACCGCCCTCCGGGAAGTAGACCGCACCGTCAACCTCAATGAAACCGAAACGGTCGTCCTCAGTGACCAGCAGGTTGCCAAAGGAGAGCGGATCTTTATCAACACCTGTTCCACCTGCCACAACAGCGGCCGGACCAAGAGCAACCCCAACGTAACCCTTTCTCTAGTCGATCTAGAAGGGGCAGAACCCCGCCGCGATAATATCCTGGCCATGGTGGACTATCTCAAAAATCCCACCTCCTACGATGGTGAATTAGACCTATCTCAGTTACACCCCAATACCGTCCGTGCCGACATCTGGAGTAGCATGCGTAACCTCAACGAAGAGGATTTGCAAAATGTTTCCGGTTATGTCCTCGTTCAAGCCCAGGTGCGTGGTGTTGCTTGGGGTGGTGGTAAAACCGTTAACTAAAACACGATTGATCGACTTTATTTAAATCGTCTTTTTTATCTAAAATTCGCAAAATGAAGTACCGAAGACAACCATAATGAGGTTGTCTTTTTTATTGTCTCTAAAAGTGTTCATTGACTTTTGCAATAAAAAACTCCCCAGACCGGGGAGCCATAGATCATGTTTTATTGCGTATTTGAGGAAAATCCCAAGGAGCAACGAGATGAACCTAAAGGGTCAGACTGTGCGTGTTATTTTCAATCAAGTCAGCTAGATCCTTAAGGAATGCCGCCGCATCAGCACCATAAATAATGCGGTGGTCGCAAGTGATATTGACGGTCATTTGTTTTTTCACACCAAATAAACCGTCGGGCGTCGCAACGACTTTAGCTTGAGCACCCCCAATCGCCAAAATAGAACCTTGACCAGGGGGCAAAATCGCATCAAAACTGCTGACCCCAAACATCCCTAGGTTAGAGAGGGTAAAGGTGCCAGTGCTGTACTCATCGGGCTGCAGTTGCTTGAGGCGCGCCCGGTCTACCAAATCTTTCCACTTGCGGGAAAGGGAGTAGATATCCATTTGATCGGCATTTTGCAGCACAGGGGTAATCAGGCCGCCATCGGGCATCGCAACAGCCACCGCCACATTAATACCACTGCTGTATTGGATCGCATTATCCCCAAAGCTGGCATTAACCACTGGATGTTTCTGGAGGGTCACAGCCACGGCCTTCGCCAATAGACCTGTCATGGTGACGCCCTTACTCTTAATTTGCTTGTAGAGGGCATCTAGGGCATCGGTCGTGATGTCATAGGACACATGGAAGGTGGGTACATTCAGGCTGGCATTCATATTTCGCACAACCGCCTGTTGCAACGTATTCAGCGGGACAACTTCACCAGGAGTGACAGCGACGGGAGCTGGCGCTGGGGCGGCAGGCTTACTGGTTGTCGGCGCTGGAGTTGATACGGCAGCAGGGGCAATAGTAGGTGCTTTACCAGCGGCTTTTTCGACATCTTCGGCGACAATTCGACCGTGGGGGCCAGAACCAGGCACTGTTTTAAGATCAACGCCAAATTCTTTGGCGAGTTTTTTCGCCCTCGGAGAAGCAATAATTCTGCCATCGTTGACCACTGGTGCGGGGGTCGGGGTTGCAGGTGTAGGCGCAGGGGCTGCCACAACGGGAGCCGGTTCTGGACTAGGTGCAGCAGGGGCGGGTGCAGGCGCAGGATTAGCGGCAGGAGCACTACTCCCCCCTTTCAGAGTCGCGGCTTTTTGTTTGGCTTCTGGAATTTCTGCTTCGGTTTCAGCAATAAGGGCGATCGCCGAACCCACTGGTGCTTCTTCCCCCGCATCAACGATAATCGCTGCGAGAAACCCTTCATTAAAAGACTCAACGTCCATATCGGCTTTGTCAGATTCCACCACGACAACGGTTTCACCTTTAGCGACTTTATCTCCCGGGGACTTAGTCCAAGAGACGATTTTACCTTCGGTCATCGTAGAACTGAGGGCGGGCATGAAAATATCGTGAATCATGGAGGAATCTTCTTTTAAAACAACGGTGTGGACAAACTTTACAATCGTTGTCGATTTTAACCCATTGGGGGAAGCTGGGCTGAGGAATTTGCCATCAAGGAATCAAGGTCTGTGAGGACTTCTTGGCTATGGATCGCGGGATTTACTCCTAGATAAATTTTGCGCAAAATCCCTTCTGGATCAATGAGGTAGGTATGGCGCAGGGAATAGCCTGTCAAGTAGGAACCGTACTGTTTACTCACATCCCCGGTACTATCGGCCAGGAGGGGAAACTTTAAGCCTTCGGCATCACAAAAAGCTTCGTGGGAATCGACATCGTCAACACTGACCCCTAGCACCTGCACATTACGTTCTAGGTATTTAGGGAGATCCTGTTGGAAACGGCGAGCTTCGAGGGTACAGCCAGGAGTGAAATCCTGAGGATAGAAGTAAAGTACGACCCATTGGCCCCGGTAGTCTTGGAGGGAGAATTCTTGAATTTCCCCCTCGCCGTCATTGCCCAAAAGCGTGAATTCTGGGGCGAGCTGGTTAAGTTCGGGTTGGGGGCCACCCAGGGCGATCGCCGCCTCACCGGGGAACCACATAAAGGCGATCGCCACCACAGTAATGAGAATCGTCCGAAAAAATTGCAACATGGAATTTCAAGCTGGTTTTGATACAAGATAATGTTGTAGCAAATCAAGGCAAATCTAACAGCGAGTCACCATGGCAGACATTAAAATTGGCATCATCGGCGGTAGCGGTCTCTACAAAATGGACGCCCTCCAAGACATCGAAGAAATTACCGTTGAAACCCCCTTTGGTGCCCCTAGCGATCGCCTCATCAGCGGCACCCTCGACGGCACCCCTGTTGTCTTCCTCCCCCGCCATGGCCGCCATCACCATCTCCTCCCCACAGAGCTTCCATTTCAAGCGAATATCTACGCCCTCAAATCCCTCGGCGTTGCATACATTATTTCTGCCTCGGCTGTGGGTTCTCTCCAGGGTCATATCAAACCCGTGGACATGGTCATTCCCGATCAATTTATTGACCGCACCCGTCACCGCACTGACACCTTTTTTGGAGACGGGATCGTCGCCCACATTGCCTTTGGTGATCCTATTTGTCCTCAGTTGGCGAAGATTCTCGGTGATGCAGTGGCATCCTTAAACTTAGAAGGCGTTGATCTCCATCAGGGCGGCACCTATGTTTGCATGGAAGGCCCGGCCTTTTCTACCAAAGCCGAATCCAATCTTTACCGCGGTTGGGACGCCAGCATCATTGGCATGACCAACCTTCAGGAAGCAAAACTGGCCCGGGAAGCAGAAATCGCCTATGCAACCCTCGCCCTCGTGACCGATTACGACTGTTGGCACCCCGACCATGACAGTGTCACCGTTGAAATGGTCATTGGCAATCTCCACAAAAATGCCACCAATGCCCAAAAAGTGATCCGGGCTGTCGTCGAAAAACTAGCGGCAAATCCTCCCCAGTCCGCTGCCCATGATGCCCTTAAATATGCGATTCTCACTCCCCTCGACCAAGTCCCAGCTAGCACCAAGGAGAAACTTGCCTTATTGCTCAACAAATACTTGTAAATCAGTCCAAAATTAGCACTCTCCTCTAGAAACTGCTAAATATTGCAAAAAGTTTGCAGATAACCCTTTGAGGGGGGATTTTCCTTAAACTAGATCAGTAACAGTCCCTATACCTCAACCATAGGGACGAGCGCTTTCCCTCCCACTCTCCTGTTCTGTGGCGATCGCCTCTAATGTACGGGACAGTCCCAGCCTGAGGATGCTGTGGACTGACTTTTCCCCTGGTTACGCGTTTGGAGTGTGCAAAAAAATGACTTACGCTTTCGATCTGCTTGGGGTGACCCCCCTGCTTACTTTTTTTAACTACCAACAGCAATACGAACTAGACCCCCAGCGTCCCAAAGCCTATCTCGCTGCCCATCGTTGTACTTTAGATAGCTTTATCCAGGCCCTAGACACCATTCCCAAAAAGCCCCATTGGAATTGGGACGAGGTCGTCGAAACCATGGTTCACTTTTGGCTCAAACAAGAAGCGGTGGTACGCCGTTGTGAACAGGAATTACCCGATACTCCCCAAGAACCCTATCTGGTGGTGGCCCGCATTGCCAATCTTCAGGCCCTACGCCATGAATTTGAAAACTTATTCGAAGTTTAGTTAGCAAAAAAAGAGGTGGCTGCGTACCACCTTTTTTTACTATTGACTTGTAACTTGCCCTACCTGACTAAATATCAAATCCCAGTTCAACATCAATGTCAGATCAGACATGGCGCATATCGTTTTGGAAAATTACCCTTGCCAATTTTGGGCAACGATTTCTGCAAGGTCAACAACCCGTTGAGAATAACCCCACTCGTTGTCGTACCAAGCCACAACTTTAATCAAGTCACCATCCATGGCGAGGGTGAGGCTACCGTCAATGGTGGAAGAAACATCAGTTCCCCGGAAGTCACAGGAGACGAGGGGTTCTTCGGTGTAAGCCAAAATCCCTTTCATGTAGGTTTCAGAAGCTTCTTTCAAAACTTGGTTAACTTCCTCAGCAATGGTGGGCTTCGCTACTTGGGCAACCAGGTCAACTACGGAGACATTGGGAGTCGGTACCCGCATGGCGATGCCGTTGAGCTTACCCTTCATTTCGGGAATAACTAAGGCAACGGCTTTAGCTGCGCCAGTAGAAGTCGGCACAATATTTTCTGCGGCTGCCCGCGCCCGACGGAGATCCCGGTGGCTATTGTCGAGAATACGTTGGTCGCCAGTGTAACTGTGGACGGTGGTCATCGTCCCTTTGACGATCCCAAAACGATCATTGAGTACTTTAACAATGGGGGCGAGGCAGTTGGTGGTACAGCTGGCATTACTGATGACATTTTGTTTGTCGTGGCCATACTGATCGGCGTTTACACCAACTACATAGGTGCCGATATGGCCGCCTTTACCAGGGGCTGTGATCAATACTTTTTGTGCACCAGCTGTAATGTGCTTAGAAGATCCTTCTTCGGTGTTGAATACACCGGTAGATTCGATCACCAAATCGACGCCCCACTCTTTCCAAGGGAGGTTGAGGGGGTTTCTGTCGGAACAGCATTTGATTACGTTGCCGTTGACAGTCAGAGAGTTGGCGTCATAATCGATTTCGCCATCAAATTTACCCAGCATCGTGTCATAACGAAGCATGTGGGCATTACTTTTGGTATCGGTGGTCGCATTGATCCCAACGACTTGGAGTTGGCTGTTTTCGCGACCAGCCCAACATCTCAAGAAGTTGCGTCCAATACGTCCAAATCCATTAATCGCTACTCTAATCACCGCGTCTTGCCCTCTATTAAAGATTAAATTGCAATAAAAGTTTTCATTTGATGACCCCAATCATATCAAAGACTGCACAATTCGATCCCCGAATTTCGGGAAACTGCCGAATTGATTTGGGAATTAAGACTTCGGTGCTACGCCTCTAGATCGATTGGCTAGACCCCAAAAGGCGATCGCCCCTAGGGATGTTTCTGCGGAATGATTTACTTGTAAATGTCCGGTAATATTGCATACTTAAATGTGTTCTGTTATCTATCGTTACCCATACCAGCGATAGAACGTGTGAGGGGAGGGATCTTTGAAAGCAGTAGATCTAAACGGAAAGCCATTCCATTTCATTGGCATTGGCGGGATTGGGATGTCTGCCCTTGCCTATGTCTTGGCCCAGAAAAAGTTACCCGTCTCTGGCTCTGACCAACGCACCAGTCACATTACAGAACGCTTGGCGGCAGTGGGTGCCCATATTTTCAGTCAGCAAGTCAAAGAAAATTTACAGGCCTTTGGGGGGGAGTCCGATGCCATTGAACATCACAACGGTTTACCCCAGGTCATTTGCTCAACGGCTATTGGCCAAGAAAATCCAGAATTTCAAGCGGCCCAATCCCTAGGCTGTCACATTTTTCATCGGTCTGATGTTTTGTCTGCCCTCGTCGCCGAATATGACAGTGTGGCAGTAGGGGGAACCCACGGCAAAACGACGACCAGTAGTTTAATTGGCTATATCTTTCTGGTGGCCGGCGTTGACCCGACTATCATTGTCGGGGGTGAAGTGGATGCTTGGGATGGCAATGCTCGCCTCGGCCAAGGTAATTATTTGGTAGCTGAGGCCGACGAATCGGACGGCACCTTGGTAAAGCTCCGTCCCCAGTTAGGGGTTGTCACAAATATTGAATTGGATCACCCGGATCATTATCAATCGCTGGATCAGGTGGTAGAAATTTTTCAAACCTTTGCCCAGCAGTGCGATCGCCTGATTGCCTGCGTGGACTGTCCCACCATCGCCACGGGGGCCGTGCCCTATCAGGTGGGCTATGGGTTACAGAATCTTGAACAAGCTGATTATTGGGCGACGGATATTCACTACGGTGCCACCTCGACCCGGGCAACCATTTGGGAACGGGGCGATCGCCTCGGAGAAATTAATCTAGCCCTGCTGGGTGCCCACAACCTGAGTAATGCCCTGGGGGCGATCGCCGCCGCCCGGTGCTGTGGTGTGCCCTTTGAGCCCATTGCCGAAGCTTTAGCTTCTTTCCAAGGGGCAAAGCGACGGTTTGAAATTCGCGGTCAATACCAGGGCATTACCCTCATTGATGACTACGCCCACCACCCCAGTGAAATTGAAGTGACTCTCCAGGCTGCTCGGCTCCGGGCTGGTCAAGGGCGGCGCGTTGTGGCAATCTTTCAACCCCATCGGTACAGCCGTACCCAAGCTTTCTTCGATGAATTTGCAAAAGCTTTCAAAAACGCAGATGTGACCATAATTACTGATATTTATAGCGCAGGGGAGAAAAATGTAGATAACCTTACAGGTGAAGCCCTACAGCAGGCGATCGCCCATCAACAAGATGGTGACGTTGCCTATTACCCAGATCTCCAAAGCCTACCCACATGGTTAGCACCGCAACTGCAAACGGGGGATCTGATACTGTTTCTGGGAGCCGGGAATCTCAACCAAACTATCCCAAGCCTCTTGGCTCAACTGTCTGCCAATGGCGACCCTGCGCTGCCCCAAGCGCCGTTGACCCAATGTTCTGCCCCAGACTAAGTGCTTTTGACCTTTGCCCCCTAGACCCGGAAATACGCCATGGTTTGCTCCCCCTCCCGTTCCCAGATTGCTGCTCCTGCGACAACCCTAGGCGACGGCACTAGCCTGATTCAAGCCCAAGTTCCCTTGGCTCACTACACCTCCTTTCGGGTTGGGGGACAGGCAGAATTTTATGCAGAACCCAGCAATCTGGCGGAAACAGAAGCCTGTTTTGAATGGTATCTCAAGCATTTATCGGGATTTCCCCTCACTATTCTGGGGGCCGGTTCTAACCTTTTGATTAGTGATAAAGGCATTCCTGGTCTCACCATCAACACCAAAAAATTGCGCTATTACCATGCCCAAGAAGACGACGGTATTCTCGTAGCCAGTGCGGGGGAACCCATTGCTCGCCTTGCTTGGAATGCAGCGAAACGGGGTTGGAAAGGTTTGGAGTGGGCCGTAGGGATTCCGGGGAGTGTTGGCGGGAGTGTAGTGATGAATGCCGGCGCTCACCAAGGTTGTGTTGCCGATCAGTTGTTGTGGCTCAAGGTGCTTGATCCCGACGGGACAATCCATCAACTCCAACCGACGGATCTCGATTACCGTTACCGTACGTCTAATCTCCAAGGGAGCGATCGCCTGGTGCTCGAAGCCGCTTTTCAACTGGAACCCGGTTTTGATAAAGCAGCGGTACGGGCAGAAACCAATCGGAATCTCCGGATGCGCAAATCGACCCAGCCTTACCATTTACCCAGTTGTGGCAGTGTTTTCCGCAATCCCTATCCCCAGGCGGCGGGCCATTTAATTGAACAAACAGGATTGAAAGGGTATCAAATTGGCGGAGCCCAGGTGGCCGAACGCCATGCTAATTTTATTGTCAATTGTGGCGGGGCGAAGGCCATGGACATTTTTCAACTAATTCAACACGTCCAAGCCCAGGTGGAGCAGAGCTGGCAGGTTTTACTCAAACCCGAAGTGAAAATTCTGGGGGATTTTTCCTAAGCCCCGGCAGAAACTCCCCTGAAAACGTCAAATGGTGCCGGGAGATATTAAGATAGGTTACGGATTAGATGCCCTAGGGGTCTAATCTAGACGAGACAATCACGAACATTATTATTTTGTAAAGACTATGCCACAAGGATTTGGACTCGGGAAAATGAAAGAGCTGGCCGCCGCATTCCAGCAAGCCCAAAAGGTACAGGAAGGGGCGAAAAAACTCCAAGAAGAGCTCGAAGCGATGGACATTGAAGGTACCAATGCCGACGGTTCTGTAAAAGTGATTCTCAGCGGTAACCAGGAACCACGGGGCGTAGAAATTTCCCCAGAGGCGATCGCCAAGGGCGCAGAGGAACTTTCGGCTGCCGTTTCTGAAGCACTGACCGATGCCTATACCAAATCCACCGAAACCATGCGCACCCGGATGGAAGAGCTAACCAGTGGCCTCAACCTCCCCGGCCTTTAATTCAAAATAAAAATCATTCACCTGGCGAGTTTGGGCTGCGGAAAATACCCACACCAAGACCCAATCCTTCAACTTAAAAAAACAATAATTTTTGACCCCAGGGTTTTGTCTTGGGGTTTTTTATTGTTTGATTTGATTTTTTTTAATTATGCCAAGCGCCAAAATTAGGATGACGCCTCCGTTTCCACAACGGTGTAGGTAAAGCACAAACCCGCCCACTGGGTCGTGGAGAAAACATAATTTTCTTTGTTGGGTTCTGTGCCTTCTGGGGGAACCACTTGCAAATCACTGAGGAGGCCTTGGATGAGAGGCAGGGATTTTTCTAGCTTCTGGGGAATGGTCTCTAAATCCCCAAAAAGTTGGGTGGCCTGGTCTTGGAAATTTTCAAAGGGGCGATCGCCAATGATCCAATAAATTGTCCACACTCCCAAGGGACGTAGCGCCGTTAATTCTAGGGGGCTGGTTGCGGTTTCTGGGGGGATCTTGAGACCTTCTTTAGCAGTCAGGAGCAGTAATTCTTGTTTCGGGCTTTGGGCAAAACCTAGACAAAATAGAGGTTGCGTTCCCGTATTTTCCAATTGATATTGCCCCTTTTCTCCCACCGTAAACGTCGGTTGAGGATTAGGATTGCTCTTCGACTGCCCCAGGCTAAAGGGTGTTGTTTTTGCCGTCAGCAGGGTCGAAAAACGATCCAGACGTTGGACCGTTACTTTCAAAGGCAGTTGGGTACTGGTTTCATTGACCAACAACCGGAGCCATTTTAAGGCTAATAATTGTTCTAGGCGGGGGAGGAGTCGATTGACTGAAGATTTGATCGCTTCGTTGGTATCGCTTGCTGGCACCACTCCGGGGACAATTTTGCCAGGGACGGTGGTCAATTGATAGGCTTCATCAAAAACATAATCCACCCAATCTTGGGGGTTACTGACGCTGGCGATGTTGGTCAGACTTGCAAAAGCACTCGTGGCATCCACCCGTTCGATGCGACTGAGATCCTCAGCCAGGGCAATTTTTAAGGCGAGGTTGCGGGGCAGATGGCGTTTCGTTTCTTGGATTGCTGTGCCAACGGTGACATTCTGCGTAGAAGATTTCCCTTGGCCGAAAACCCCTGCTTTGCCGCTGAGTTGGAGAATCGGCGCTGTTTCGGTACGAATTGTCAATTCACTACCGGGGGCGATCGCCTGCAAAATTTCCGGTTCAAAGCCCCCCAAATAGACTTCTAACCCCGTGGGATTTTGGCTAAAGATCTGACCCGTCGCTGGCAACGTATCGCTGGGGAGAGTGCCATAGAGGGGCGCGGTTTTGGTACCCAAAAAGGTCATTGTTGCCGGTTGCGTCTCATCCTTGGGTAAACGCACAGCAAGGTTTGTCTGGGCCGTAGTGACGGTGACCATCGGGTCATAGGCGGAGAGATATTGCCCAAGGGCCGCCGTAAACAGTCCCGTCATCACACCATTAATTTGCACTTCTGGGGTAACGCCCTCGGTGGCAGCCCACAGTTGAATCAAAGCTGATCGTCCTAACGCAAAACTAGAATTTGATTTGACAGTGGTGGTTTCGGGGGCAACAATGGGGGCGATCGCCGTTTCATCCGGATAAGTGCGGGGTCGCCAATAGGGGGCCGGGGGTCGGGAGCCAGGATCAAAACTGGTATCCAAGACGAGAATTCCTTGGGCTGGATTGAGATCTTGGATTAAGGCTTGAAAAGTGCTCAGGGCGATCGCCTCAGGGCCAGATTTCCCCGGGAGCACCAGGGCTGGTATTGGTTCTGGATCCGTTGGGTCTGTGACTAAGCGAGTACCATAGCCGCTGAAATGCACAAAAACCAGATCCTCCGGTTTCACTTTTGTCTTCAGGTCTGTTTGAAACGTTGTAAAAATACCGCTGCCACTGGCTTGATCATTACGGAGAGTGACGATGTCCGTCGCCGCAAAACCAAAACGTGATTCCAGCAAATGTTTCTGGATTTTTAGATCCTGCTGACACCCCCCCAAATTAGGCCCTTGACCATATTGATCGATGCCGATGAGCAACGCGATCTTGCGACCCCGAAATTGACTGAGAGCCTGGGCAGATTGTTTGAGATCAGATGGCCGTAAAAACGAAGAAAACCCCAGGGCACCACAGGTCAACCCCAAAGCTTGTAAAAAATCACGCCGACGCCATGCCATCCTAGTTCACTGCCTTTGAAATTCTGATATCAGCCTACCAGTACATCACTATTCCTGGCTAGAGCTATTTACCGCATTGTGTTGCAATATCTGCATCCACACCCAAGGACGGATTATATTCTTCTTTACTGTACGGGACTGACGGGACTCGAACCCGCGACCTCCTGCGTGACAGGCAGGCATTCTAACCAGCTGAACTACAGTCCCAAGTGGTTTAGGTCACTTTTAATAATATAAAGTCAGAAATTGTATATGTCAACTCCTTGGCGCAATTTTTTTAAACAATACCCGAAGCCCAGCCTTAGATAACTGCATGACGATTTTATGACATTGTTCAGGGGATTAAACGGTGGCTTTACCGAAGCGACGTTCCCGTTGTTGAAAAGCCAAGAGGGCGCGGTGGAGTTCGGTTTTGTCAAAATCGGGCCAGAGGGTAGGGGTGACATAAATTTCGCTATAGGCCATTTGCCACAACAAAAAATTACTCAGGCGCATTTCACCGCTGGTGCGGATCAAGAGATCGGGATCAGGGATGCCGTGGGTATAAAGGTGATCGTTGATCAGGGTTTCGTTGATATCGCTGGGTCGCAGTTCCCCGGCAGCAACTTTGGTGGCGATCGCCCGACAGGCTTGGACTAATTCTTGGCGGCCGCCGTAGTTGGTGGCAACGGTAAATTGAATGCCGTTATTATGCTGGGTTTGAATGACGGAGCGTTGAATTTCCGCCTGGAGGGAATAGGGTAAGGAGGTCAGATCCCCCACAAAGCGAATTTGAATCCCTTTGGCCGCCCAAATTTTAATTTCTCGCCGCAGCACCTTTTCAAACAAGGTCATCAAAAATTCCACCTCGGTGGGGGGACGCCGCCAGTTTTCGGTGGAGAACGCATAGACCGTGAGGGCATGGATTCCCCAGTCCTGGCAGTAGGTGAGCATATTGCGGATTGTGTCTACCCCTTTTTGGTGACCCATAATTCTGGGTAAACCACGCTGTTGGCCCCAACGACCATTCCCATCCATGATGACAGCGATGTGTTTGGGAAGCTTTTGGGGATCGAGGTCAGCGGGCAAAGGATGAACCATAGTTACAGTCAAAGGTTAATCTTTGTTGGTGAAAGGGAGATTCAGTTGCCGAAGAAACTTGAGTAAATCTTCCCCTTGAGATTTTAGCCGACGACCCAGGTCACCTAGGGACGGCGTTACAGATTCGCGATCGCCAGTGGTGAAATATTCCGAGAGCAGTTCTTTGAGTTCATTGCTGGTGAGGGGGCGATTCAGGTTCCCCCGGTCTGCGAGGGAAATAGAACCCGTTTCTTCGGAAACCACAACACAGACGCAGTTTTCAGCTTGTTCTGTGATGCTGCGGGCGGCCAGGTGACGGGTGCCTAACTGACGAAAGCCGGATTTTTCGGACAAATGGAAGAAGACCTTTGCGGCCACCACCCGGGAGTCACGGATCAAGATCGCGCCATCGTGGAGGGGATTTTTGTCGTAGAAAATCGATTGGAGCAGTTCCTTAGAGACCTCTGCATCGATGGGGACTCCGGGCTGGGCAATGCCTTTTTTATCGATGGGAATGGCGGTGGTTTCAATGAGAATTAGCGCTCCGGTACGGGATTGGGAGAGTTCTTTAACCGATTCAACAATCCGGTCGAGCACGGTATTTTCGGAGTTCGTATTCCGCGCCTCGACGGGCCGGAGCAATTCCATGATTTTACCTTGGCCTAATTTCTCTAATAGGCGCTTCAGTTGGGTTTGGTAGACTAGGGCGATCGCCACCGCAGAGATCAACAGTAATTTATCGAGGAGAGCCGCCGCATACTCAAACTGGTATATTTCTGCTGCCTTATCAGCAATCATCAACAGCAAAAACCCCCGCATCACCCAGAGGGTTCGTCGGTCTCGAATGGCAAAAACCGCCACATACACTAAGAACAATGTCAGCGCAATATCCGCAATGTCAAACAGCCAATCTGGCATCCTCTATTACCGCTACTCCAGCACAACCAACAACTTGCCATCAGACTCTATCATGTCATGGCGGGGGTAACCTTGGGCAAAGAAAAACGGGGTCAGCGATCGCCTCAATGTGGCCACCCCATCTACCCCGTTACCCCAAAAATGTTTAACCAATGAAAATAGATCAGCCTTGACGTAGCCGCTCCGGTAAACAATCTTGACGCACTAAATCCTCCAAGGTTTCCCGACGGATAATCAATTGGGCATCCCCTTCATTCACCAGTACGGCTGCCGGGCGACCGATGCGATTGTAATTCGAGGCCATACTGTAGTTATAGGCTCCCGTCGCCAGCACCACAAGGATATCCCCCGGTTGGGGCGTGGGCAGTTGGGCATCCTTGATCACCACATCCCCCGACTCACAATGCTTACCTGCTACCGTGACTGTTTCCTCACAGGGGGCAGACAGACGATTGGCAATGACCGCCCGGTACAGAGATTGGTAGGTAATCGGACGGGGATTATCAGACATGCCGCCATCCACAGAAACGTAGGTACGAATTTCTGGCACAACCTTACGGCTCCCGACGGTATAGGCGGTAATGCAAGCACTGCCGACGAGGGAGCGACCCGGCTCTACGATCAATTTGGGTAGCGCAATCCCATGGCTCCGGCAGGCGGCTTCGAGGGACTGGGCAACATTTTGCGACCAGGCTTCAATGCTGGGGGGATCATCGGATTCGGTATAGCGAATCCCTAAACCGCCGCCAAGGTTGAGAATTTCTGGGTTTAGGCCATAGTCAGCGGCTTTTTTGTACCAACCAGCGAGGACATCACCGAGATCTTTGTGGGGTTGTTGTTCAAAAATTTGCGACCCAATGTGGGCATGGAGGCCAATACAGTTTAAAAATTCAGCCTGGCTCACCAGGGCAAAGGCCGCTTCAATTTGGTTCGGGTCAAAGCCAAATTTGCTATCTAAATGCCCAGTGCGGATATATTCGTGGGTGTGGCACTCGATACCGGGGGTGAGGCGCAAAATAATCTTGGCCGTTGTTTGGCGATCGCCTGTGAGTGCCTTGAGCAATTCCAACTCAAAGAAATTATCAACAATGATCGTCACCCCTTGGTCGAGGGCAAAATTCAGCTCCTCACGGGATTTGTTGTTGCCATGGAAATAAATTTTTTGCGGGCTGACTCCAGCTTTGAGGGTTGTGTAGAGTTCTCCCCCAGAAACCACATCAAAGCCTAACCCTTCACTGTCAACAATGGCGCAGATGGCCATGCAGCTCCAGGCCTTAGATGCATAAATCACGAGGGATTCACCACCGTAATATTTTTGGAAACTGTCGCGGTATTGACGGCAGGTGGTTCTCAGGGTGTATTCATCGAGGATATATAACGGAGAACCATATTGCTTGACCAATTCAGTCACATCGCAGCCTCCCACCACTAAGTGATCCTGGCCATTTACGGTGCTGGTCAGGGGCATTAACGCTTGGTTGGGAGACAGGCCATCTGGATTTTGGGGCAAATATTGCCGACCTGTATTGTCAGTGGAGGCTGCGGTTAACATAAGCAATTACTTTGTGGTTATCTTTTACTAGATTCAATAGAATCATAGGTAAATAAGGATACCGAAAAAATAATCACCCTTGCTATGGAAATGGCGGCTATTTGTCTAAATTTTCATTGGCGTTGGTAGTTGTCGTTTGATCACCATCCCGGCCCGTCGTCGTATTGGTATTTTCACCGCTGCTCGAAGTATTGTTTACATTCGAAGCTCCACTTTCACTGACACGAACTCGAATGGTACTACCATTCTTAGTTTTGATAGTAATTTCTGTACCATTTCTTCCTTCCGATACAGTCATCGAGCCACCGTTAAATTCCTGGGCCATAGCATTGTGACTAAACCCCAAGAGGGAGCCGCTACACAGAGCGACAACTGCCATACTTTTTAAGGTAATTGCTTTGAGAGTTCTACTTTTTTTTTGCATCGTTTGTGCGTGAAATCTGCTGTCATTGTACAAATGGATAAAAAAACTGTTTAACAATTTTTATAAACTAATTGTCTTTGCTACTGAGAGAGGATGATGGATGATTATTTTCGGCACCACCATGAACATAAAAATTTAATGACTTAACCTGGTGTCTTTCAATTTTTCTGCTGTTCGCATTTGATAAACTTTTCAAGTATTTTTATGAGTGAGTGGTGAGATTCGTGAGTGCAGTTGCTTTATCGGTGCAGGCCCTGACAGAACAAACACTGCCCCAGGCATTGATTTTAGATCAATTATGTTTTGGTGGCCTTTGGTCTAAGGATGGTTATCTACGGGAGCTAGAAAGTCCAAATAGTACCTTGCTGATTGTGCCGGCTCCCCATGATCCAAATAAATTATTGGGATTGGGTTGTCTCTGGGCGATTGTCGAAGAAGCTCACATTACGCTGATGGCAGTTCATCCGGAGGTGCAACGGCAGGGCTTGGGACAACTCATTTTGTTGGGTTTGCTCCGGGATGCTTGGTTACGGGGTTTAGAACGGGCGACCCTCGAAGTCAAAGAATCCAATCAGCGGGCGATCGCCCTTTACGAAAAATTTGGTTTTACCCTGGCCGGACGCCGTAAAGGGTACTACCAAGACACCGGAGAAGACGCCCTGATCATGTGGCGCAAGGGTTTAGATCAGCCCGAATTTACTGTCCAATTAGAAGCCTGGGGAGCGACCATTGCCCAACGACTCCAGCAAAACCACTGGTCTTGGTCTCTCGATACTTAGTAATGCCAAAGGTTATCTCTGTCCACAAAAAAACCCCATCTCACCGAGAGACAGGGCACATTGCCTAGACAAAAAATGTGATTTAAAAAGAATTTTTAAAACAAGGGCCGCAACAGATCTTAAATGACCGTACCGTCGGGAATAACGGCGTTCTTTAGCACCACTGTAATGCCACTGCGAATGTAGTAGCCAAGCTCCTCACGGTTTGACTCCTCCACATTTTCCTTATTGACGATCATCACGTTTTTACCGATGCGTGCATTTTTATCGACGATCGCCCGGCGAATCGTTGTACCTTCACCAATCCCAATGGGAGGCTTGCCACGACGGAGACAATCCTGGCGCTTTTCATAGGGCTGATAATAATCTGCACCCATGATCATCGTATCTTCGATAGTGCAGTCCGCTTCGACACGGGTGCGAATACCAAGAACTGAGTGGTGAATGCGGCAGTTTTTAATGATGCAACCTTCGCTGATCATCGATTCTGTCACGTCAGCGTTGAGCACCTTCGTCGGCGGTAAGTAGCGTGCCCGGGTGTAGATGGGTGCCTTTTCGTCATAGAAACTAAAGGGTGGGATCGGCTGCTTCGTCAAGCCAAGGTTTGCTTCATAGAAAGCTTCGATGGTCCCAATGTCAGCCCAATAATCATCAAAGAGATAGGCCTGAACGTTGTAGTCCTTGGCCGCATCAGGAATAATTTCTTTCCCGAAATCGGTTTTATCTTTGCCTTCTTTGAGTAGATCGAGGAGTACTTGTTTCTTAAAGACGTAGATCCCCATCGACGCAATGTAGGGCTTTTCTTTCGCCTGCTCTGGATCGAGACCCAAGGACTGGGTATCCACCTGCATCGCCTTGAGGGCTTCACCGGTGGGCTTTTCACTAAAGTCTACTACGCGACCATTGGCATCAATTTTCATCAACCCAAAGGCGGGAGCCACTTTTTCGCCCACGGGAACCACAGACAAGGTAATGTCTGCTCCGGTGTCACGGTGGCGCTGGATAAATTCGCGATAGTCCATACGGTAGAGGTGATCACCGGAGAGGATGATGTATTCATCGACATCCCAGTCTTCTAGAAGCCAACTGTACTGTCGGACAGCGTCGGCGGTGCCTTGGAACCAATCGGGATTTTCTTTAGTTTGCTGGGCTGCGAGTACTTCGGTAAAGCCTTCGGTGAACCCGGTAAAGTTGTAGGTTCGACTAATGTGACGATTTAAAGATGCTGAATTAAATTGGGTTAAAACGTAGATTTTATGAATTTCAGAATTAATGCAATTGCTAACAGGAATATCAATTAGACGATATTTGCCTGCTAGAGGTACTGCGGGCTTAGCTCTGAGTTTTGTTAGCGGATATAGGCGAGTACCTGCGCCGCCGCCAAGTATGATTCCTAGGACTCGTTTCACAAAAAAGACCTCACGACTGCCTTTGACCTCTGTGTCAAGTGTATGACTGGAGGGGGGATCTCGAAAAGTAACAATTCAAACTTTTTCGGGATTTTTTCCCCAGAATCCATCATAGGTCTGATTTTCACCGACGTCATTTTAAGATTTGGGAATCGTTTATTTAAGGGCGATCGCCGCCCCCAGAGATCCAGTGGGGGATCGTGGTAATCCCCTGCAAATTCTGCGTAATGCCCCTTCCATCTCCTTTGGCAACCCTGATAAAATGGGCTTTTAGTTTTTTATCTTCTAAGCTTATTTTCCCTAATGGTTTCCCCAAATCCTCGCCTGACCCTCGGTGTGAATATTGACCATGTTGCAACGATTCGCCAAGCGCGACGCACGGTAGAACCAGATCCAGTGGCGGCGGCAACCTTAGCAGAACTGGGGGGAGCCGACGGGATTACGGTACACCTCCGGGAAGACCGGCGGCATATCCAAGACCGGGATGTCAAAATCCTGCGGCAGACGGTGCAGTCCCACCTGAACTTAGAGATGGCCCCCACGACAGAAATGGTGGCGATCGCCTTAGACATCAAACCCGACTACGTGACCCTCGTCCCCGAAAAACGCGAGGAAATCACCACGGAAGGGGGGATCGACATCGTGGGTAATTTTGCCCGGTTTAAGGAAGTGGTTGAACAACTCCAGGGGGCCAGGATTCCCGTCAGTTGGTTTATCGATGCTGAGCTAGAGCAAATCGAAGCGGCCCAGAAAACCGGGGCGCAATTTATTGAGCTGCACACGGGGAAATATGCCGAGGCCCAGGACTCAGATCAGCAGCAGGCAGAATTGGCGACCCTCAAAACTGGGGCAAAACAGGCGATCGCCCTGGGGTTACGGGTCAACGCCGGCCATGGCTTAACCTATCGTAATGTTTACCCCGTCGCTTGTATCGAAGGCATGGAAGAGTTAAACATCGGGCATACCATCATCAGCCGGGCTGTGTTGGTGGGCCTAGAACGGGCCGTGCGGGAGATGAAGCTTGCCATGTGGGGACAATTGTAGGGTATCTTTACTGGAACAAAAACAGTTATAAATCTTTCTATATTGAACAAGTGATGACGACCTATCATTTTGCCCTGGCCAGCCAAAAATTTCTCTTTGAAGAAGAACCCTTCGAAGAAGTAATCAAAGAACGCATCCGCCACTACGAAGAACAAGGCAAAGAACGGGATTTTTGGGTAGTGGAGAATCCGGCCTTTATCAACGCTCCTAGCCTCAAAGAAGCGAGCGAAAAAACCCCCAAACCCTGTGTGGCGATCATCTCCACGAAGAAGCAATTTATTACTTGGTTAAAATTACGGTTGGAGTATATCTACGTCGGCGAATTTGAGGCTCCCTCTGAGGAAATTCCAGAGCCCCTCAAGTCCCTAGCCGCTTAGACTCCCCTATTCTTTCTGGCGTGTGAACTTATGATGGGCAATTTCTGGCAACCGTTGATTAGGCTTGGGCGTGCTGCTTGCATCGGCAGTATCGCGGCGATCGCCTTTGTCCCCCCCAGTGTTGCCCAGCGGGGTTTATCCCAATGTCAGCCGCCTCAGGGCGCAGAGTTTTTGGTATTGGTATTTACCCCATCTCAACCCCTCCAGGCGGAAGTGCGCAATCAAGTGAGTCAAACCCTCCCGGAAAACCAACAGGCAGTGGTTTGTGAATACGACGGCAACGTTCTCAGTCGGGTCGGGGGCTTTACGAGCCTCGAAAACGCGACCCAGTGGGCTGAATATTTTGGGGAAGCGGTGGGTTTGCCCTTGATGGTGATCACCCCAGTAGATAGTGATTTGGCCCTAGAAACCAGCCAAGCGCCGACTATTCCCCCCATGGCAACGGCGATCGCCCCCGATCTGGTGGTCGAAACAACCGGGACACCAACCCGTAACGTTGCTCTGCCCCCGGCCCAGCCCCAGGCAGAAACAAAATCGACGCCTCCCCCCGCAACCCAAGGGCCAGCTAACTTCCGACCCCAAGGACTCCGGGGGGGATTTGGGGTGCTGGTAGAATACGGCGGGAATTTGGTGATCGCCAATCAGTTGCAGCGCTTAATGGGGCAAAATATTGGTCTGGTCGCCTATGGGGGACGCGGTTATCTACTCGCGGCCCACACCGCAGATTCCGCCCGGATCACCGAATTGTTAAATCGTCTCAATCAAAATGGCCTCGGGGCGATCGCCGTTCCAGCCGATCAAGTCATTCTGCTGAAGGCCGACATTAGCCTTTGATTTGTTTTTTTTGAAAAAGTTTATGACCTCTATCCACGTCCAAGTCCCTGCTACCACTGCCAATATTGGCGCCGGGTTTGACTGCTTAGGCGCTGCCCTTAGTCTCCATAACCAGTTCCAATTTCGCCTTGCGGGGGAAAGGGAGCCATTTTTCAGCCTCGAACTCGTCGGTGCGGATGTGGAAACCCAGAAGCTCGAAGCCACAGCCGACAATCTGCTCTACCGTGCCTTTGCGAAAGTCTTTGCAAGCCTCGGCCAGCCTGTTCCCCATGTAAATATTGCCATTGATCTCAAAGTGCCTTTATCCCGTGGGTTGGGCAGTTCCGCGACGGCAATTGTGGGCGGCTTGGTGGGGGCCAATGCCCTGGCCGGATCTCCTCTGAGCCAGCAGGAAATTATGAACCTCGCCATCGAAATGGAGGGCCACCCCGATAATGTGGTGCCTGCCCTACTGGGGGGCTGTCAACTGTCGGTAAAACATCAGCAGGATTGGGTGATTTGTCCTTGGGTTTGGCATAAAAATGTGGTGCCTGTGGTGGCGATCCCTGATTTTGAGCTGTCCACGGAAGAAGCCCGCGCCGTTTTGCCCCAACAGTACGCCCGGGCCCAGGCAATTTTCAATGCGTCGCGGTTGGGTTTGTTGCCCCACGGGTTAGCGCAAAACAAGGCTGAATATTTAACGGCAGCCCTGGATGATCAAATTCATCAGCCCTACCGAAAAAACCTGATTAAAGGCTATGACCCAGTGCAACAAGCCGCGATCGCCGCTGGGGCCTATGGCATGGTAATCAGTGGCGCTGGCCCGACGTTATTAGCGCTTGCGGCGCCAGAAAATGCCCCCAAAGTCGCAACGGCGATGCAAACCGCTTGGGAAGAGATT
The DNA here is from genome assembly GCF_963876085.1 of Synechococcus sp. BDU 130192. NCBI lineage: Bacteria > Bacillati > Cyanobacteriota > Cyanophyceae > Synechococcales > Synechococcaceae > Synechococcus > Synechococcus sp. BDU 130192. The sequence continues at coordinate 71,177 of NZ_CAWNNO010000044.1, forward strand.
GGTGTAAAGGCGATCGCCCATGTGTTAGACATTGACCAACGGGGCACGGTCATCCTTTAGAGAGTGGATTACGAGGCTCGACAATTAACGGGAAAATTCAGGTTGAACGCTGCTGGGTCATGGCGATCACTGTTGCAACCGTCAGATTTTTGATTGCCCCTAGAGTCGGTAAAACGTTATCGCCAGCATAAATAATGGGTAGCTCATCCTGTTCCCAAACCCAAACCCGTTCCCGCTGAATATCTATTAACCAAGCCAATTCTGTTCCTTGCCCCAAACAATGCAGAATTTTGTTTTGAAGATCAAGGGTGCTCTGGTCGAGGGAGCGAATTTCAATTAGCCAGTCCGGTGCTCCCTGTAATGGGCCATCTTCTGTTAATCTCTCTGCTTTGGCGACCACAATATTCGGCACAGGCGACAGGGGCGGCACAATGCAACGCAATTCCTGAATCGCTTCATACTGGGTAGTTTGCTGGTTAATGGCGTTTACCAAATTGCGCTGGAGACGGGAGTGGAATAGAGACGGCATCGGCTTTTGTTTTGCAGACCCAAACAGAAATTCCCAAGCAGGGGAAGCTTCAATATTTTTCTGACGTAAAAAATCCTCTAATTCAGTCGCGATGGGTTTAGGAATCTGGGTCATGGGCTTGGGTTAGCAATGATGACTGGATTAAACGTGGCCCTAAGAAATGCCCTTAAGGAATTCCTGGGTTTTTTGCCAGAGGGTTTGGACAGATTCTTTGAGTTGCATTTTGCGGTCCCATTTCTGAAATTCTGTTTCGTAATCGGTGCCGCTGGTTTGCCACAGTCGCCAACTGCGTAGGGTAAAAAACAGCCCCCACAGCAGCAGCACATACAGAGACCAGGAAGGATGTCCGGTATCGAGGGTATCCAGGCCAACGAGGAAGCTATTGACGATACCAAAACGGATCGCGCGGTTTTTGAGGCGTTGACGGCGATATAAATTGAATTCTTGCTTTTTGCTAGTTTCAACCTTGAGGTCGAGCCAAGTCTGTTCGGCAGCGACGAGGTCGGTTTGGGGAATGCCCAGGTCAGCGGCAATTTCTTCGAGTTGGCTGCGGGTCAGTTCGCCATCGGTATCCCGGCGGGCGATCGCCAATTGGAGAATGGCTTGGATATCTTCAACTTGATAGGTGTCGGGCCCTTGGGGTGCGCTCATCGATGCATCGCAACGGAATGGTTTTCTTCCATTATGCCGAATGATTTTCCTCTGCGACGGGGGCGATCGCCCCAAATTCGGCTAACAGCGTTTGGGCTTGGCTTGGATTGCAATAGATCAATTCCAATAATTCATCGGGACTGATCTTGAGCAACTTGGCATAGAAGCCCACTTCTCCCATCACACGCGCTTCCCCCTGGCGTAGGTACATAGATAGGCAATGGTGGGCTTGGGTTTCCACGGCGCGGCCTGTCCGAAAAAAAGCAAGGGCATGGAGCAAACGGTCTTCGTAGGGGGCAAGGGGAGGTAGGGAAAGAGGTTCGGGATGTTTCATCTTGAACTGTGCGAAATATTCTTAAACTTTAGAATTTTTGGGCATAGCGATCGCCGGTGCGCCCAAGGGCAAATTTAAAGGAGGTACCAATTTTGGCATTTCCTTGGGTGAGGAAGATAAAGAAAGAAAACAGGGCTAACCCAGCGGCGATCGCAAAAATCCCTTGATAACCGACGGTCTGGGTCACGGTGCCGAGGAGCAAACCCGCCAGGGCAATCCCCACATCAAAGCCGCCAATACAAATAGAATAAACCTTTCCCCGCTCCGCACTGGAGGAACGATCCGACATCAGGGCAATCATCATCGGCACCAGCGTACCCGCCCCCAAACCTTCCACTGCCCCTGCCAGGACAAACCAATTCGTCCCGCTGGCATTGGTAAGGATCAGCATTGTCGCCGCGTAACAGAGCAGACTGCCGCTAATAAACAAACCCCGCCCCAAGGTATCCGACGCCCGACCCACGAGGATACGACTGCTAAAACTGGAAATGGCCGCCGCCCCATAGAACAGTCCGGTATTGAAATTTAAGCCCAGTTCCCGAATGTATAGGGGGAGAAACGTCACTAACACGCCGAATACCAAGCCAATGCAGAGCATAATCAAGGAAGGAATGTAGAGCCCCTTATGGCGAAATAGTTCCGGGTAATCGCGGTTGGTTTCCCCTTGGTTGGGCGTCAGGGAATTTTTATCAATGGCGATCGCCTGGGGATTTGATTCTTTAGTTTGACTAGCCAGGAGCAAAGCCCCCACCCCACACAGACCCGACACCGCAAAGATCCACGGGTAATCGACGACGCCCAGGAGATAACCCCCCAACACTGGCCCAATGGACATCCCTACCGGAATCGCCAAACTCATGTAACTGATCACCTCACCCCGGTTTCGTTCTGGGGCCAAATCTACCACTAGGGCACTGTAACCCGTCGTAAAAGCGGCGATACTAATTCCATGGAAGGCTCGCCACACCATCATCTGGGGAATCGAATTTAAAAAAATATATCCCCAAGGGGCGATCGCCACCACCACAGCACCAATGAGAATCACCCGTTTGCGACCCTGCTCATCGACCATTTTACCGAGGCGGGTGCGGGCCAAAAGCAGACCAATGGCAAAGCAACCCATCACAAAGCCCACCTGCTGATCTGTTGCCCCCAGATCTTGGATATAGGCCGGAAGCACCGGCAATAAACTGGTCATACTCAACCAAAATCCCAGGGCCGCTAAAAATAACAAGCCCAAATTCCAGCGCATTTCCGGCTGGAGCTGCAAAAAAACCTTCACCTAAATTTCCCTAACAATTGCTTGAACACATGACATATCTTTTCAAATTGTAAAGGGATGTTAACGAAGTTGGGGCCGGAGACCCTTGGCAAAATGCGTTAGATTTTTAAAACGTATAACCTACTCGTCCTCTGCAAAACCTGCCATGGTGCTGTTTAAAGTCCCCCCCAGCTATACCCTTTCCGAAAATCTCGTCACCACCGAAAGCGTCTATTGGAACCGCCGCAAATTTATCAAAACTCTCCTGGGGGCTGGGGTCGGCATTGGTTTAGCGAGTTGTCAGTCCCAGGATCAGCAGTACAGCGCCCTCCGTGAAACTTTAGATTTGCCCAAACTAGACGCGATTAAAAATCCCAACTTCCGGAAAATTGGCGATCGCCCCATCACCAAAGAACTCTTCGCCGGTCAGTACAATAATTTCTACGAATTTGGCGGCACCAAAGGCATCTGGCAAAACGCCCAAAATCTCCCCGCTAAGCCCTGGCAAGTAGAAGTGGGCGGTCTCGTGAACAACCCCCACACCTATGACATCGACGACCTGAAAACAAAATTCCCCCTCGAAGAACGCATCTACCGCTTCCGTTGTGTCGAAGCCTGGTCGATGGTGCTGCCCTGGATTGGCTTCCCCATGCGCGAATTAATCAAAGCCGTCGAACCCAAGACCCAAGCAAAATTTGTCCGCTTCACCAGCTATTACGACGAAAATGTTACCTATGGCCCCAGTTTCCACTTGGGGAATCTGCCCTGGCCCTATACCGAGGGACTGCGCATCGAAGAGATGAATAATGAACTCGCTTTCTTTGCTCTGGGAATCTATGGCCACGATTTGCCGAAACAGCATGGTGCGCCGCTGCGGATGGTCATTCCCTGGAAATACGGCTTTAAGGGGGCAAAATCTATCGTCAAAATTGAATTTCTCGCGGAACAACCTGCCACCTACTGGAACACCATCGACGGCCACGAGTACAAATTTGAAGCCAACGTCGAGCCAAATGTGCCCCATCCCCGTTGGTCTCAGGCCACCGAAAAATTTATTGGCAATACCCCAGAATTTAGCTGGGAAATGAAGGAAACCCTACCCTACAATGGCTACGGGGAATACGTCGCCAACCTCTACAGTTAGAAAAAATGACGTATTACCAGGGCAAAATCTCCCCATTGGCGTGCCAAAACGTGCCTGTATTATCGAGATTTAGTGCTTCAATGCGGGCCAGTAATCCTTCGACTGCCACAGCGGGGCTAATGCCATCTTCCCGGAAATTAATCATCCGCGTTTTGACGAGGCCTGGGTGTAAAATACCCACCGCAATTCCCCTGGGTTTGAGATCGATCGCCAGGGATTTTCCGGCCATGGAAAGGGCGACTTTTGACATCCGATAGCCATAGGAACCGCCGGAGGTATTGTCTTCGATGGAACCCATGCGACTGGTCATCAGGATAATTTTTGAACCAGATTTAAGATTCGCTAAAAGGGCTTGGGTGAAACGCAGCGGGGCGATCGCATTGACTTCAAATTGACGGCGAATACTGTCAACATCTAGCTGATCCAAATCGACCCGTTCTAAAATCCCGGCGTTGTTAATCAAGACATCAATGGTTTCCCCCTGGAGATCTTGGGCAAGCTGTTTAACGGCATCGGGATTCGTCAGATCCACGTCTGCTTTTACTGTTACACCCAGTTGCAGCAGTTCCTCAGAAGGCGTCCGACAAACGGCAATCACGCGATCGCCTTGGGCTTTAAGTTGACGGCAATATTCCAGGCCGATGCCCCGGTTTGCGCCAGTAACGAGATAGGTTGACATATTCTTGAGTATTTGTTCTGAGACAACGATTTGCAGTGTGGCAAGCTCTATTAGGAAAGTCAAATCTAAAACGAGATTCTCTACAGATAGCCGAGGGAAATTTGACCAGGGGGAATTTTTACAATACTACTGGCACCGGGAGCGCTAAGTTTAACCAGTAGTTCGCCCTTTTGATTGACCCCGGTAATGATCCCTTGATGGCCTTCGTAGGTGATTATTTCGCCTAGGTTTTTGAGATGTTTTAAATAGCCCGGCAATATATTTTCAATTGAATTTCGAGCTAGTTTTTGCGTCCCCTCTAGAATTCCGGCAATAACCAACGCAGCAAGGTGATCGCCTTTAATTTTTAGCTCCCCTTGCCAGAATTGTTCGAGGTTAATGCCCGTCGGGGGAACCGGATTTTGGTAGTTAATGCCGACCCCGACCACGGCCGCGCTAATTTTCCCCTGGGAGACTTTTGTTTCGGTTTTAATGCCCCCCAGTTTTTTGCCTTGCAGGAGAAGATCATTGGGCCATTTAATTTGTACGGGAAGCCCTTGCTGTTGGAACATCTCAATAATCCCCCAGACGCTGGCCAGGGTTAGGCTATAGGCAAATTGGGGATCTAATTTTATAGGCAACAAAACCGACAAATATAATCCCCCTGGTGCGGAAATCCAGGTGCGTCCCCACTGGCCCCGCCCCGCTGTCTGGGTTAAGGCGATCGCCACCCTAGGCATTGTGCATTGTGCTTGATACCGTTGCCACAGGAGCGCGTTGGTCGAGTCAAGCTCCGGGAAAACTTCGATGGGAAGTGTCGTTTCACAGGCGAGAAGATCGCTTAAGGCCCCTTGAATCGCGTCAGGATGGAACACAGTCAGTAAATATTTTTATCGCTTTTCTCAAATAGCGTACCTTGCAGCGTTCCTCACCCCAGGAATTTGCTAAAGTGAAACGCCAGCGTTCTTTTTCGGAAAGTTTCATCTGCCCATGGTTGCTAGCCCCACGTCTCCCCAAATGACCCACCGCACCGTCCTCAAAAATGGCATTACCCTAATTGTGACGGAAAATCCTGTGGCAGACTTGGTGGCAGCGCGCTTATTTTTTCCCCAGGCGGGCGGACGGTGGGAATCCCTCGACCAAGCGGGCTTATTTCATCTCTTGGCGGCAGTGATTACGAAGGGAACAAGCCGTTACAGTGCCGTTGAAATTGCCGAACAAATCGAATCCATCGGCGCGAGCCTCGGCGCGAGTGCGTCCAACGATTATGTGGCCCTGAGTCTCAAGACAGTCACAAAGGATTTTTATACAATTTTCAAGCTAGCAGCAGAAATCCTCCGGGAACCGACTTTCCCCCCCGAAGAGGTGGAGTTAGAGCGCAAAATTACCCTACAAAATATCCGTTCCCAAATGGAACAGCCCTTTAATGTGGCCTATGACCTCCTCCGGAGCCAGATGTATCCCCAGCACCCCTACGGCCAATCTATTTTAGGGACGGCAGAAACGGTGGCGCGATTCACGGCTGCAGATTTACAACAGGCCCACCAAACCCATTTCCGGCCAGACAATTTGGTGATTAGCCTCTCCGGTCGGCTGACCCTCGAACAGGCAGAGGCAATCGTGGAACAAACCTTGGGGGATTGGCAAAACCCGACAACGCCGCTACCAAGCTTAGAAATTGCGCCCCTACAGCCCCAGGGAGGGGTGTGGACAAAGGAAAAAGAGAGTCAACAGGCGATCATTATCTTGGGTTATCTGACGGGAACGGTGGCCGATGATGATTTTTTTGCCTTGAAACTCCTCAGCACTTATTTGGGTAATGGACTATCTAGTCGGCTGTTTGTGGAATTGCGAGAAAAACAAGGGCTTGCCTATGACGTGTCGGCGTTTTTTCCCACGCGCTTGAGTCAATCCCAATTTATTACCTACATTGGTACGGCCCCCCAAAATACGGCGATCGCCTTGAATGGATTACACCAAGAAATCCAACGGCTGGTGGCGGCTCCCCTGTCGGAAGCGGATTTGCAAATTGCGAAGAATAAACTCCTCGGCCAGTACGCCCTGGGGAAACAGACCAATGCTGAATTGGCACAAATTTTTGGGTGGTATGAGAGCATTGGCCTCGGCATCGACTTTGATCAAGCTTTCCAGCACCACGTCGAAAAGATCACAACGGCGGAAACCCATCAAGCGGCCCAACGTCATTTTCGCCATCCCTATGTGTCGGTGGTGGGCTCCCAAACGGCCCTTTCCCTGATCGAAGATCTTCAGCTATCGTAAAAGGCGATCGCCCCCTAAACATCATGAAGAAAATCGTCATGTCTGCGCGTCAAACCGTTTTAAATTTAGGTCTATCGACAGCCCTGATTTTGTCGAGTAGCCTCGGTCTTAGCCCTCTAGTCAGCGCCCAATCTCCCCGACCAGAATTGCGCATTGGCAGTACGGGGACTATGGTTCAGGAGCTGCAAACCACCCTGCGACTGCTGGGCTACTACAGCGGCGAAACCACGGGTACCTATGACGAAGCTACCGTGATCGCAGTCTACCAATTTCAAAAGGCGGCCCAAATCCCCCAGACCGGAGTCATGGATCGCACCACTTGGGAGACATTATTTCCGATTTCGGCGGCGAATTTGCCCGTTGCTGAGGAACAAGCCCCAACTCCAACAGCCAGTAGCCCAGCAACAACCCAGAACGAAACCCCCGCAACCCCAGCCCAGGAAGCAACTGATGCCGAGGCAACTCCCAGCTCCAGCACAAATCAGACGGCCACCAGCACAGATCCAGATACACTGCCCCTGTTAAAGGAAGGCATGGAAGGGGATTCGGTGAAACTCTTGCAAACTCGCCTGAAGGCATTGGGCTATTACACAGGCCGTATCGATGGTATTTTTGGCCCGAATACTCGCATCGCTGTCATTGCGGCTCAAACTGCCTTGAAATTAGATGGAGATGGGATTGTTGGTGCTCAAACCTGGCGTAAGTTACTAAACTAACATTGAAATCAATTTCAAACGAAAGGCTTTAAAACTGACTAAATACTTACCGTAAACCGTTATTTTTTAATATTTATGGAATTTACAATTACTGTGCCGACAATCGCCTGTGAAGTCTGCGGTCAAACCATTACAAAAGCCATCCAAAATCATGATCAAAAGGCCCAAGTTGCCGTCGATATTCCTAGTAAAGTAGTTTCGATTCAGACAACGCTTTCTGAAACGGCCTTAAAAAACATTATTACCGAAGCAGGCCATACTCCCGCCTAGGCAAGAAATTCCGATGGAAAGCCAATTGCCTTGGCGATTAAGACTAGGCCGTTACCTCGATGATTTTGACAGTGGCACAGGCCGCCTCCTCAATTTGGCTTTGTGTGGACTGATTTTCATTTCGTCGGGGATTTTTGTGGCGCAAACCTATCCTTTGCCAACGGTTTGGGCACAATATTTGGATTATTTAGATACAGGCATTTTGATTTTATTTGCCGTGGAATATTGCTGTCGCTGTGTGGGGGCCGCTGAACCTCGGAAGTTTATTTTTAGCTTTTTTTCCTACCTTGATCTGTTGGCGATCGCCCCATTATTTTTTGGCTTCCTCGACATTCGTTTTGTGCGGCTGTTCCGCTGGTTTCGATTACTACGCTTGATCCGATTTTTTCGCCTAGAAATCTCGATTTTTAAGATCAAGGCCGAAGACAGCATTATTCTCAGCCGAATTCTCCTGACCTTATTTACAATTATCTTTGTTTATTCTGGCCTAATTTATCAAGTCGAACATGACATTAACCCTGCTGTTTTTGGCAACTTTTTAGATGCTTTGTATTTTGCCGTGGTGACGATGACTACAGTGGGTTTCGGCGATAAAACGCCCATTTCAGACATTGGCAAAGTCGTAACTTTAACCATGATTCTCACGGGGATTGCGGTGATTCCTTGGCAGTTAGGGGATTTAGTGCGCCAGTTTCTCAAAAGTGCGAATCAACAGGAAATCGACTGCACAAAATGTGGTCTAGCTTTTCATGATCAAGATGCTCAATTTTGTAAGCGATGTGGCACAGCCCTCCGGCAAAATCAATTAAATTAGCATTCAGCGACATTGCTCAATAAAAGATCACAAAAAATTGGCGATCGCCCCAGGAATTCCTATGATGAAACCATCGTTATTTTTTCGAGTTTAAACTAACAGAATGTCAACGCCCCTCACCCTCAATTTATTACAAGGTTCTGTCACCTTTCGGTTCACCAGCACTGCCGCCCAAACCCTCAAAGCAGAAATCGATCAACTGATGCACAGCATGAAGGCGATCACCGGCAATAGTAACCCCAAAGGCCGTCCCCAGCCCCAAGAATCCATGAATTATCAGTACACCGGGGACATTTTTTTAGAGATTTTTTGCAATCCGAATATTTACCCCAGTCCCTTCGCCGCCAAGGTATTGATCACCCTCCGGGATGATCGGATTCGGCTCACCAGCGAAGCAGAATTACCCCGTTTAATCGAAGATTTAGAGAATTATCTGGCCCAGGCCGATTAGTGTGAAAGATAACAGCGATTTTTGTGGCGGTGCGCTAGGCTAAACATAAATAATGCAATTTTCTAGTCCCATCTCAATCCCTCAAGCGAGAAAACTGTTGCCATGAGTACATCCACAAACTTCTTTGAACTGTTTCAAAAGGGCTTCCATGTCACCGTTGGGGCCGCTGCCACCTTAGTCGAAACGATCCAAGATCCCACCAAACGGGAAGTGACAATTTCTGAATTTCGTACAGAGCTTCAAAATCGCGCCGAAGAATGGTCAGAAAAAGGTGAAATGACCGAGCAAGAAGCCCGTAAATTCCTCGAAAAAATCTTCCAGCAAGACAAAGCCGCCAGGGAACCCGGTACCCAAGAAATCGTGACCACGGCAACGGAAGTAAAAGATAGCGATCTGCAAAACGAACTAAAGAACCTAACAGATCAAATTGTCACCCTCAAAAGCGAGCTTGCGGCGCTCCGTCAGGACAAACAAGAAAACGAACCAAACTAGGCATCGAGTGCGGAGCTGTCGGTAAATCTTATGTGAGTCCAACCGCTTGGGGCAGTTAAAGTTGCTGCCCTATTTTTTTGTCTATTCCCTAGAGCAAGAATGACGAGAGCAATTAATCGTTTAATCGTTCTCCCATCGCTCTGCCCCTAACAAATCCCCGATGCAGTCCCGGAGAAGAAAGCCACAGCGTTCTAGCTCGACTTCGATGCAGTGCCACTCGCGGGGAGGAATATATTCACAAAGGCTATAGAGGGGCTGTTGACGACTGATGCGATTTTGCTCGACTAATTGTTTTACTTCATCGCGAATTTGTCCCAATGAAAAAAAGAAAGGCGATCGCAATGCAAAGACAGATTGAGTCATGGAAAGTCATCCAAGGAAATGGTCGGCGTTGGGCAGCGCACCCAGATACCGACAACAGTGAATTTATTTAGTCATCAGACCAGCATTGGGCTGGATTTAGATCCGCAATTTGATCCCGGAGAAGAAAACCATTTCGTTCAAGTTCACATTCTACGCAAACCCATTCCCGGGCTGGAATGAACTGACAGAGGACATAAATGGGCTGGCAGCAGTCTACTGTTCCTGATTCGACCAACTGACGGGCTTCGTCCTTGAGCATTTCAATAGAAAAATGTTTTGGGGTAGGAGACGCCGGAGGCATTGTCGTGGTGGTCATAGGATTTACCTCTTGGGTGGCTGATGTTTGTTCCATGCCTATTCTATTGGATTATGCAAGGCATTGCTATACAGAAAACGCTGTATATTTCAATACTTATCAATAACGTTTTTAGCGAAACTTTAAGTAATGTAATCAAAGATCATTAAGGTTTGATTATCCGTTGTCCAAAGTCCAGCGAACTTTTTAAATGAATTCGGCGGCGCTGGGATCCGCTTGGGGCGCTTCTTCCCAGAGGGCTGTACAGATTTCGGCTTGGGAGATCGCCATTTGACCATAGCTAAACCACCAGGGAATTTCTGGCAAAGTCGTTTGTAAAGCTTCGAGGAAGTAGGGACTGCCGTAAAAGATAACGCCCTGTAACGGTATTTGGGCGGCAATTTTTTGGAGAACATCAATGGGATCTGCCAGTTTTTCCGTAAACGGATTACCCCGAAGAAAACACTGGATAAGGGTAGGGATCGCTTCTAACTGCAGGCGAGGGAGCGTTTTTAATTCGACAATTTCAGCGGCATAACCGTGGCGTTGGGGAATGGCGATCGCCGGACAATTGGGACGCAAAAAAGGGCTTTTTAAAACTGAATCCACCACAATTAAGTTGCGCGCAAAATTGTCAGGAAAACTTGATATTTTTACGGGGGATTTTTGATGTTTAGTCGCTCTTTCCAGCACCATGGCAACGGTTTTTCTCGTTTCCGGGCGATCCCCGCTGATCCCCTGGGGAAAAGTTGATGGTGTTGCCATAAGGATTTTTTGCTTGGCCTGCCAAATTCGTTCTACGGATTCATAGATGCGACTTTCTGAAAGTTGACCTGTTTTGATCGCCGCTTCGATGGCAATAATCGCTCCATCCACATCGGGAGGCATCAGGAGAATATCCGCCCCAGCGGCGATCGCCTGGACAACAACGGTATCAGGAGCCGCAAACTGGGTCACTCCCCCCATGACCAACGCATCGGTGACAATTAACCCTTCAAACCCCAGCTTGTGCCGCAGTTGGCCCGTAAGAATTGCTGGCGAAAGGGTTGCTGGATATTGTTGATCCCAAGCGGGGATCATGAGGTGGGCACTCATCACCGCATCTACGCCCCCTTGGATGGCGGTCTTAAAGGGAGGCAGTTCGACGGTATTTAAGCGCGTGTCATCGTGGGAAATGGTGGGGAGCGCGAGGTGGGAATCAGTTGCTGTGTCCCCATGGCCAGGGAAATGTTTTGCCGTCGTTAAAACAGCATATTGTTGCGCTCCCCGGATAAACGCAGTACCCAAGGCACTCACCTGATCAGGCGTTTCCCCGAAGGCACGGATGTTGATCACCGGGTTGTGGGGATTGTTATTCACATCCAGCACCGGGGCCAAAACCCAATTGATACCAAGGCTGAGGGCTTCCTGGGCCGTAGTTGCGCCCATGGTTTCTGCAAGGGCGATCGCCTGGTGGGGATCCGTACGCCAAATCTCACCGAAAGCCATGGGAGGCGGAAATTCCGTCGCACCGCGAAACCGTTGGCCGACCCCTTCTTCGATATCTGCGGCAATCAGGAGGGGAATTTCGGCCCAACTCTGCAATTGCTTGGTTTTCTGGGCTACCTCGGCGGCACTTCCCCCCAAAAGGATTACACCACCGATCCCCGCCTCGATCCAGCGTTGTAGGGTCGTTTGATCAGCTTCCCACTGGGGGTAGGGGCGTTCGTAGTCAAATAGATAGCCAGCCCCCCGCACGACGATCATCTGGGCGATCGCCTGACGGAGAGACAAGGATTCAACCGGGGGGAGGGAAGCCATCACCAAGGGCGCTACACCATTTCCTCGGATTCTTGGGCTTCTAGTTCCTCTGGATCCTTAATTTCTAGTTGGTTAATGAGATGGATCATCCGGTCTCCCTCTTCAAGGGAACGGTCTTCGATGAATAAAACCTCTGGCGATCGCCGCAGACGAATCCGTTGACCCAGGGTACGACGCACAAACCCTTGGCTGGCCCGCAGTCCTTCCATCGTTTCGGCCCGGGCTTCCTCGGAACCGTAGATGCTCACAAAAATCTTGGCGTGCTGTAAATCCCCAGACACTTCCACTTCAGTAATGCTCACCATGCCCGCCCCAACTCGGTCATCTTTAATATCTTGCATGAGCATCAAACTCACTTCCCGCTTGATTAGCGAAGACACTTTTGATACCCGTCGACTATTTGCCATGACTCTATTCGCCTCCTAAAATCCTGTACCGCGTTCCAGGCACTTACAACCCCAGTCGCTTCTTAGCCATTTCCTTGAGTCTTCCATTGATTCAAAAAGCTGCAAAAAAATGTGGCGATCGCGGTGGCGGCTTGATGTGACTCGAAGTCGGTTTGGCGGTGTGACAACGCCCTCAGTGTATCTTGAAAAAACCCTACCCTTCAACTCCCTGGCTATCTTCCCGTTGGCGATCGCCGCAAACCTAAAGAAAATATCAAGATATATCCCTGAACCTTGACAACGGGCCATTGTTCCCAAAATCCCCCCTAAAAAAAGCAACAAATCCACCAGAACAGGGTATGTTTATACCTGAATATCAATGGTCAGTGAGTAATCCCAAATGCTGGACAAATCCGAAGCAATCATCGAAGCAATAGATGCTAGAGAAATTTTAGATTCCAGAGGTCGCCCCACCGTCGAGGCAGAAGTTCGTTTAGAAAGCGGTGCAGTAGGTCTCGCCCAAGTGCCCAGTGGAGCCTCTACCGGTAGTTTTGAAGCCCATGAACTGCGGGACGGAGACAAAGCCCGTTATGGCGGCAATGGGGTACTAAAGGCCGTGCGCAATGCGAAAGAAAAAATTGCCCCGGAACTGATCGGTAAAGATGCCCTTGACCAAACGACAGTTGATTACGCCATGATTGCCCGGGATGGCTCTGACAACAAATCTAATCTAGGGGCCAATGCCATTTTGGCGGTATCCCTCGCGGCGGCAAAAGCGGCAGCAGCGGAACTCGCCCTGCCCCTCTATCGTTATCTCGGTGGCCCTTTGGCTAATGTCCTCCCCGTGCCCTTGATGAACGTGATCAATGGCGGTGCCCACGCAGCTAATAACGTTGATTTCCAAGAATTTATGATCGTCCCGGTGGGGGCCAGTTCCTTTAAGGAAGCACTCCGTTGGGGAGCGGAAGTTTTTACTGCCCTGAGCAAGGTACTTGACAGCAAGGGTTTATTAACAGGTGTCGGTGATGAGGGAGGATTTGCCCCTAACCTAGGCTCTAACGAAGAAGCTCTCGAAATTCTCGTGGATTCGATCAAAGCGGCGGGCTATGAACCCGGTACACAGGTGGCCCTCGCCCTCGACATTGCCGCCAGTGAATTTTACGCCGATGGTCAGTACACCTACGACGGTACAGCCCACAGTCCCGCAGAATTTATCGATTACCTGACGGCGATGGTCGAAAAGTACCCAATTGTTTCCATTGAGGATGGTCTCCATGAAGATGATTGGGATAGCTGGACAATTTTGACCGCACGCATCGGCCACAGGGTACAACTGGTTGGAGATGACTTGTTTGTCACCAACAAAGTGCGACTCCAACAGGGCATTGAGAAAAAAGCAGGTAATGCGGTACTTATCAAGCTCAACCAAATTGGCACCCTCACTGAAACCCTCGAAACCATCGATCTGGCGACCCGCAATGGCTATCAGTCCGTGATTAGTCACCGCTCTGGGGAAACGGAAGATACCACCATCGCTGATCTGGCGGTGGCAACCCGTGCCGGCCAAATCAAAACTGGTTCCCTCTGCCGCAGTGAACGGGTAGCGAAATACAATCGCTTACTCCGCATTGAAGATGAACTTGGCGATCGCGCGGTCTATGCCCCCAAAGTTGGTCTTGGCCCCCAATTCTAAGATTTTTCGCCTAACAGACATTCAGCCTTAACTTTTTCATACTCCCATCCGGATCACAGTGTTCTATCGCTGTGGTCTTTTTTGTGGTGAGTCGCCAAAAGCGCCGCTAATTTGCCCCTAAGCAATTTTCGACCCAACCCAAGGCAGTATGATAAAAAACACCGTTTTGACTTCGTTCCCATGCCCCAACCGATCCAATGGTATCCCGGCCACATTGCCAAAGCTGAACGCCAACTCAAAGAACAGCTCAACCGCGTTGATGTGGTGCTAGAAGTCCTCGATGCCCGCATCCCCTTCGCATCCCACCACCCCCAAGTCGATGAATGGATTGGTGAAAAGCCCAGAGTTGTTGTGGTCAATCGGCGGGATATGATCCCCAGCGAAACCCTCAGTCAATGGCGTGACTGGTACCAAGCCCAAAAAATTCAGCCTGTCTTTACCGATGCCAAAAAAGGAACCGGGGTTAAAGGCGTGATTAAAGCCGCCCAATTAGCTGGAAAAGCAATGAATGATCGCCGCATTTCCCGGGGGATGCGGCCCCGTCCAGTGCGGGCAGTGGTTATGGGTTTACCTAACGTTGGGAAATCGGCCCTGATTAACCGTTTAGTCGGTAAAAAAGTCGTCGAAAGTGCCCGCAAAGCTGGGGTGACGAAACAATTGCGCTGGGTGAGAATCTCTGACCAAATTGAAATGCTTGATGCCCCAGGGGTAATTCCCTGGAAGCTCGATGATCAACATAATGCGGTGAAACTAGCCATTTGTGAGGACATTGGCGCAGCCTCCTATGACAACCAACTGGTCGCAGCGGCCATGGTGGATTTGCTCGTGGAACTGAATTTAGAACAGCATCTGACTGAGCGCTATGACCTCGACCCCCTCGATATGTCTGGCGAAGATTATGTCATTGCCCTCGGAGACCATCGCTTCCAAGGCGACAGGGAACGTAGTGCAGTTACGTTGCTCAATGAATTTCGTAAGGGCATTTTGGGACAAATCCCCCTCGAATTACCGAATTAAAGATTTGCGCTACAGTACAGCGTGAAACTGATTTAGATAGAACTTATTAAAAGACAACAATGAATTTTGAGGCGCTAGATGAGGCCACCATTGACCGGGTGATCGAAATGGCCTGGGAAGACCGCACCACCTTTGAGGCCATTGAGATGCAATTTGGGCTTCAGGAAAAGGAAGTAATTCAAGTCATGCGGCGCTATATGAAACGCTCTAGTTTTAAGATGTGGCGCAAGCGGGTGACCGGGCGGAACACAAAACATCTCCAAAAGCGAGATTTCATAGAAGGGCGATTTCGTTCCGCAAATCAAAAAGGTTCTTAATCGAAGCCATGGACTGACCTGATTTTCATCCGCATGGGGCACTAATACAGATCTGCCGTGGAGAAGCGCTGCAGAATTAACATTTTGTAGTAATCTAAACTAGCCGCACAGACTGTTATTAATTGATCACCGTCTATGACCACAGAACATCCCGGAACTTTGGCCCAGCCGATCCCCGTCGAAGAGATTCAAAAATTATTACCCCACCGCTATCCTTTTTCGCTGGTAGACCGCATCCTCGAATATATTCCCGGTGAAAAGGCTGTGGGCCTGAAAAATATCACCTTTAATGAACCCCATTTCCAAGGTCACATCCCAAATCACCCGATCATGCCGGGGGTACTGATGGTGGAAGCGATGGCCCAGGTGGGCGGGTTTATTTTGACCCAAATGCCGGGGATGGAAGATAGCTTTTTTGCGTTTGCTGGGATTGATAAAGTTCGGTTTCGGCGACCGGTAGTCCCTGGTGATCAGCTAATTATGACGGTGGAAGTGATCACGGTAAAGGCCAAGCGCATTGCGAAAATGAAGGGCTGTGGCACCGTGGATGGTCAAGTGGCGGTGGAAGGGGAGATGCTCTTTTCCCGTCTGAATTTTGAATAATTGGCCCTGAGGCCCACTACACTACTATGGAGCACACTGGAGAATTCTTTTGAGTACTCTGATTCATCCGACGGCGGTGGTTCACCCCAACGCTCAAATTCATCCAACGGTTCAGGTTGGCCCCTATGCAGTGATTGGTGAATATGTCACGGTTGGGGAAGGTACGGTTATTGGTGCCCATGCAATTTTGGATGGTTATACGCGCATTGGTCAGGGGAATCGGATTTACCCAGGGGCGGCCATTGGCTTAGAACCACAGGATCTCAAGTATCAGGGAGCGGCCAGTTTAGTTGAAATTGGCGATCGCAATACGATCCGCGAATATGTGACGGTGAATCGGGCGACGGCGGCGGGAGAAAAAACGATCATTGGGAATGACAATCTCCTGATGGCCTATGTGCACGTGGCCCACAATTGCATTCTGGAAAACAACATCATCATTGCGAACAATGTGGCGATCGCCGGCCATGTGGAAATCGAATCGCGAGCGGTGATTGGTGGGATGTTGGGCATTCACCAGTTTGTACATATCGGCAAGATGGCAATGTTGGGGGGCATGAGTCGCATTGACCGGGATGTGCCGCCCTTTATGCTGGTCGAAGGCAATCCGTCGAAGGTGCGTTCTTTGAATTTGGTGGGCCTCAAGCGCAGTGGTTTAACCCCGGCGGAAATGGGTCTGCTTAAACAAGCATTTCGCTTACTGTACCGCTCGGATCTCAAAACCTCCGAGGCGATCGCCCAACTTGCGACTATCGGCGACCATGAACATCTCCAACATCTCCAACAGTTTCTCGAAAAAGCCCTCGATCCCAGCCGTCGGGGTTTAATTCCGGGGAAACGGAGCTAGGCGATAATGCATATTTTCATCAGTACGGGGGAAGTGTCCGGCGATCTCCAGGGGAGTCTCTTGGTGGAAGCGCTCTTTCGTCAGGCCGAGGCGCTCAATATTGACCTAAAAATTACTGCCCTCGGTGGCGATCGCATGGCCGCAGCGGGAGCAACCCTCCTGGGTAACACTACAAAAATTGGCTCCATCGGTCTGATCGAATCCCTACCCTATATCATTCCGACCCTCCGCATTCAACGGCAGGCGAAACGCTATCTCAAAGAAAATCCGCCGGATCTGGTGGTGCTGATCGATTACATCGGCCCGAATATTGGTATCGGTAATTTTGTCCGCCGTCAGTTGCCCCAGGTGCCAATTATTTACTATATTGCGCCCCAGGCCTGGGTTTGGTCGTTTAATGACAACAATACAAAGGCGATCGCCCGCATCACCGACCGGATTCTTGCCATTTTCCCGGAAGAAGCCCGTTACTTTGCAGAATACGGCATAGACGTAAAATTTGTGGGCCATCCCCTCGTGGCAAAAATGGCCACCTGTCCCCGTCGTGCCACCGCTAGGGAAAAACTGGGCCTCAACCAAGACCGCCCCCTGATTACCTTGTTGCCAGCCTCCCGCCGCCAGGAGCTGAAATACCTGTTACCTGTGATGGTGGAAGCGGCCAAAATTCTCCAGCGTCAGGTGCCAGAGGTGAAGTTTTTAATTCCCGTCGCCTTGCCCCACTACCGCAACATTCTAGAAACAGCGGTTAATGAGGCGGGTTTAAATGCAATTTTGATTGATAATCCGGCCCAAACTCCCTTGGCGATCGCCGCTGCGGATCTAGCGATCACAAAATCGGGCACCGTAAACCTCGAAATTGCCCTGTTAGACGTCCCCCAGGTGGTGCTGTACAAAGTGCATCCCGTCACCGCTTGGATTGCGAAACATCTGCTGAAATTTTCGATTCCTTTTATGTGTCCAGTGAATTTGACCCTGATGCGGCGCATCGTTCCCGAACTACTACAAACAGAAGCGACCGCCCCCCGCATTGCCCAAGAATCTTTGGCATTACTTCAGGATGGCGATCGCCAAGCCCAACTCCAGCAAGATTATCAAGAAATGCGGGCAGTGATGGGCGATGGCAAAGCCTGTGATGTGGCGGCTGTCGATATTCTCACCTTCCCCAATCACGGGCGATAAAATTAGGTTTCCCCCGATTTTTTGGGGTCATTAAATTGAGCTTTAGCCTGGATATAAATCTCCTTATCGATGATTTTTGCCCCCATTTCTTCGGCAAGTTTTTCAATTTTCTTTTTAGCAAAGGGCCGCACAAAAAAGGGAATTTTTTTAAAGAGTTCTTTAGCTTCGTCTGTCCATTCCATCGGGGTTAATCTCAATCAAAATAAAAACTGTTTCGTTCAAAAGATTATTGTTTCGTGCGAATTCTGTCGAGTAAATTGTTAAAGGGTTGCCAATTATTTTCTGTGGTGATCGGTTCCCAAATAGATTCAATCATCGGACGCAGCAAAGCCGTTTTCGGGTTTTGGGAGGTCAGGCGATCGCCAATTTGTGCCAACTCAGGTTCAGGGATCTCCTGTAAGGCCCGCTGGTAAAGTCCTTGCCATTGTTCAAAGAGCGGCCCTGACAAATCACTATTTTCCAAAATGGTGCTGGAATGCGATCGCCAAGCGTAATTAAACTGGGTCGCTAATTGATAGAAAAAGTCGTGGTAGCCCGTTTGGGTTTCCTCCAACAGTGCCAGGGTTGCGGCAAACAGATCGGCCCCTAGATCTTCCGGCAAATCTTGCAGCCCCAATTTTTCGAGCATTAACTGGCGATAGGTTTGCTCATATTCGATTTCATAATTCACGAGGCCCGTCGCCAAATCCCGCTTATCCATCACCAGCGCCAGGGGCATTTGCAACATTTCTAAATTCAGGCGGCAGATCATTGGTTGGTTGCCATAGCTATAGCGACCACTGTAGTCGAAGTAAGCCGCCGTAAACTTGCGGTCATAGCTGGGAATAAACGCGTAGGGGCCATAATCAAAGCTTTCCCCCGTAATTGCCATATTGTCCGTATTCAAAACCCCGTGGCAAAAGCCCGCCGCCATCCACTGAGCCGCTAATCGTGCCACCCGCTTCACCAAATCAGCGTAGAACAGGGCGTAGGCATCCTGGTCTCCAGCATATTCGTCGTAGTAATGTTCCACCACATGGTCGAGGAGTTGCTGTAATAAGTCCCGCCGTTGTAGGTAGTAGAGCCGCTCAAAGGTGCCAAACCGAATATGCGATCGCTGGAACCTGACCATCACCGAAGACCGAGTGGGAGAAGGCTCGTCCCCCCGCCAGAGGGATTCCCCTGTTTCGATCAGGCTTAGACAGCGGGAAGTATTCACGCCTAGTTGATGCAGTGCCTCTGCCGCCAAAACTTCCCGAACGCCACCCTTGAGGGTTAAACGCCCATCGCCATTGCGGGAATAGGGAGTTTGACCAGAACCTTTCGTACCGAGATCGTAGAGTAAGCCATCCTGGGCGCGCACCTGCCCGTAGAGAAAACCCCGTCCGTCCCCTAACTGGGGATTGTACTGACCGAATTGATAGCCGTGGTAACACATGGCCCGCAAGGGATGGGGCGCTTGGAACTGACCGAACGCTTCGAGGAAATCTTGATCGTCTACTTGTTTCGGTTCGAGGCCCAATTTTTCTAAAACGGCGTCATTGCGGAAGCGTAGCTCATGGTGGGGAAAATCTGCCGCTGTTACTTCATCAGAAAAGCGATCGCCTAGGCTTGCAAAGACCTGTTCATAGGGCAGACAAACGAGGGGATTTTGGGTGAGCTCACTGATGGGGGCCATGGGCGTACAATTAAACCAAAAAGCATTAAGGCATATTATGGCAGATCCGATTATGTACCAAGTGGATGGTTATGTGGTGTTGCGCCACGACCACCCGGAACAATTGATGGAGCCCGACGAGATCCGCACCTTTTTTGAAACGCTCCTCAGTATCCAGCCGGATCTATTGCCCGCCGATTTGGCCAAACTCCCCTCCCAAGCTGAGCAAATTGATCAACTCCTCGCAGATTATTGCGAACTGGAAATCGAGGACGGTTTTTTGCAGTGGTATGCGGTGCGCTTTGAAAAATAGGGTATCCACATCCCCACATCCCTCTAAATCTCCCTTCATAAGGGAGACTTCTTGTTCCCTTCCAGCGGAAGGGCTAGAGGGTTAGGGGAAGGTTCTAATCGGCCCATTGCTGCTGGAGTTGTTGAATGAAGGCAAAGCGCACATCTTCCCCCGTTTCGAGCAAAGTCACATCGGGATGTTCAGGCGTCAAGAAATCGAGGCCCGTTTCCCGCCCAGAGATGAGAAATTCCGTCGCTGCGACCCGATAAATGCGTTCGGGATCTAAAGGGCGATCGCCAATTTGCCAGGTTTGACTTTCCGGAACAAAGGTCACCCCCGCCGTTTGCAAATATCCCCCCGTGCCGCGATTGGTTACGCCCTGATTGAGAATTCGTTCCAGAGTCATCCCCTTAATCTCAACGGTGGCTAAATTTCCCCCGAAGGGCAAAATCCGAATCACATCATACTGGGACAACGGGCCGGGAGGCAGCACATCATCAACACGGATCGAGCCGCCATTAAAAATGGCTAATTCGGCAGCGGGTGTCGCCGTTAACATTGACTGGGCAATGATGTCCGTTAACGCCGTCGGTTGGTTGCGCACGGAACTTTCCAAACCATCTAGGGCGATTGGACTTTCGGTAATGATTTGCTCTGGTTCAAAACCATCAGCCCGAAAACCATCAAAGGCCAGTTGCTGCCAATAATTAACCTCCTGTTCTGTTTCTGGATCTGCGGCGATCGCCCCGGTAATCGGTTGCAAATGTGATTGCACTGTAAGCTGCTCCGTTTCTGTGTCGTAGCTGAGATTGTGGAGATAAACCGTGCGAGCATTGGCATCAGCCTTGAAAATCGGCGTAAAATCCGCACCACGCCACTGTTGAATATTTTCATGGTCGTGGCCCCCCAGGATTAGGTCAATTTCCGGGATATTTTCAGCAAGATAATGGTCATCCTGCATCGCCAGGTGAGTGACCGCCACAATAATATCCGTTTGTGTCTCTAATTCTGCGACGAGGGTTTCCATCTGTTCTAGCGGGTCGAGGTAGGTGACATAATCCACGGGATTGCTCGGAATTACCACCCCCACAAAACCAATCCGCACCGGAGTTCCCGCCTCACCATAAATGGTTTCAATCACGTAGGGAGGCACATTATCCCAGGGTTCCCCCGCCGCCGTCAGGACATTCCCCGAAAACCACTGGAAGTCTGATTCTGCTAGGCGTTGCTTGAACTGGGATTCACTAATGTCAAATTCGTGGTTACCGAAGGTGGCAAGATCCAAGCCCACTTGGTTCATCACCGCCACAATTTGTTTTCCTGCGAGGCGATCGCCATCCACCACCGCAGTCCCCAAGGCCGACGGACTAAATAAATCCCCAGCTAAAACGGTGAAAGTGTGGGGATTTTCGGCGAGCAGTTCCTTGCGTAGGGTCGCCAACCGCGCCAGCCCCCCCGTTGCCCCACCACCCAGGGGCGTAATTTCATAAACATCATTGAGGTGAAGCAGTTGCAATTCTACCGTTTCGGCCCAGAGAGATAGGGGGGCGATCACCAAACTGACCATGGCCCCAGATACCAGCACCGTAGAACGAACGACCTTCCCAAAGCAATCAAAAAACATGGGTTATTACCAAATCCATCACTAATCCCTTCATGATGGTTCAGGTCACCGCCGCAAAAGGCGATCGCTCATAAATTGTGATATTTACGCTGAAGGGCAATTTCCCTAGACAGGTGGTGGAACGACCACATCTGTTTCTAGATCTCGAAAAATCGTCTCCTCCTGGGGCGTTACTTGCTCCGGACGAAAAATCGTGTTGAGGGCTGTTTCCAAGGTGCGGGACATCACAATTTGGTTGTTATAAACCACGATCACCCGTGCCAAGGTCGGGACGCTATTTTCTTCGGCCTCTAGGTAAAGGGGTTCCACATAGAGGAGCGACTGTTCAATGGGAATTACCAATAACTTGCCCTGCACTGCCCGGGAACCTTCTCGATTCCAGAGGGAAATTTGCTGAGAAATAACCGGGTCTTGTTTAATGAGGGCTTCAATTTGATCCGGCCCATAAATCAACTTCTGTTTCGGGAATTGGTAAAGTAACAGCTTGCCATAATGTTCTCCATCGGCGCGGCCCGCTAACCAGGCAATTAAATTAGGGCGACTGGTGGGGGTATAGGGGTGGAGCAAAATAAATTCCTCTGAAGTGGCCGTGGGTAGCCGCATGATCAGATAGTAGGGGGCGATCTCCTGGGGTTCATTTCCATAAACTTCCTGGGGAATTTCCCACTGGTCTTCGCGGTTATAGAAAACCTGGGGATCCTGCATGTGATAGCTCAGGAGGCGTTCGGACTGCACATTGAACAAGTCAGTTGGATAGCGCAGGTGTTCTTTTAAACCATCGGGCAATTCGGCAAAGGAACGAAACAATTCTGGAAAGGCCCTTGCCCAAGTTTGGATCATCGGATCGGCAGCATCGGCGATATAAAAACGCACTGTGCCATTGTAGGCATTGATCACCACCTTAACGGAGTTGCGGATGTAGTTGAAGGGATGTTCCCCCGGATCGGCATAGGGATAATGGTCACTGGTGGTGTAGGCATCCAAAATCCAATAGAGGTAATTTTTTTCGCCGAGGCGATTGGTCTCGCCAATGTCGGCTGACACGAGGTAGGGATCACGGTCAAACCGCAAAAATGGGGCGATCGCCCGCACCCGTTGATTAATATTGCGTCGCATCAACAAGCGAGTATCACCGGTGAGATCATTGGATAACAAGATCCGCCAATCCCGGAGATATTGCGCGAAAAACAAACGTTTCAAAGGATTCCCAAAGGCAATGCCCCCCGTCCCGTCGTAGGTGTTGTAGCGGTTATCTTCCCCACTGGGATAGTCCAACTCCTGCACCTTGGTATCGGTCATCACGTAGTTATTGGTCAGTTCACCGTAGTAAATGCGCGGTTGACCAATGGGAATTGCCTCCCGTACCGCTGGGGTTAAGGTAGTCAAGTTGCCATTATCTGCCGTCGCCCCAGCCCCAATATCCTGTACATAATATTGGGGTAAGCCAGTCTCCTCAGCCCGGTTGACTGGACTCACCGTAAAACCATAGCCATGGGTATAAATGAGATGCTTGTTCACCCAAGTCTTTGCTTGTTCTGGCACCGCTTCATAATCTAGCTCCCTGGGGGCAATGATCACCTGTTGTTGGCTGGGATTTTGGTCTGGGTTTAGGCGTAGGGTATAGCGATCAATGTCAGCATCTGAAAAGCGATAATACAGCCGGATTTGCTGCAATTGGCGGTTAGTTTGCAGGATGGGGCGACTGTCCCATAGGCGGATGTTGTTGATGGTTAGGGGATTGCTGTCAATGTCGGAGGCGGTGAGTTCTCCTTCTGGGTTAAACACCCGTGACTCGATGGCATCCAGCCCAAAGGCCCTGCGGGTGGAGGCGATGCTGTATTCCAGATAGGGACGCTCCCGGGCTAATTCATTCGGTTGCACGATGAGACGTTGGGTCCCGGCAGAGAGAATAGCACCGATGGCCATAACGCCGATATACAAAAGAATGCCCTTTAACACCTGGGGCTGTTGGCGACGGATAGAAACGGTACGGCGGTGGGGATAACGCCAGAATTGCCCTAAACACCAAGCGGAGATCGCCAAGGCCAAAACTGTGAGGAGAATTTCCACGTGTTGATCGACGTTGATATTGGTATAGCTCACCCCATAAACCACCCCCAGCTTGGAGTAGAGCAGCTCATAACGTACTAACCAATGGCGTCCGGCCACGGCGAGGAAGAGGAGGCCCGCCAAGAGATTGAGATGCCGTAACTGGGCTGGACTAAAGCCCGGAAACTGCCCCTGGGAAAAACTATCGCCAGATAGCAGATAGTACAGGGTGACACTCACCAAACCATAGAGAAATAAACCCTCAAACCAAAAGTCGAGGATTTGCCACAGGGGCAGGGTAAAAACATAGAAACCAGCATCATGGTTATAGATCGGATCAATTTGGCTGAAGGGCACCCCAAACCAACCCTGGAATATCCGCACCCAATTATTCGCCAGGATCGTCCCGAAACAGAGACTTAAAACCACGGCGATCGCCCGCAAGGAAAACCACCGTCGCCAGAGAATCCCCCCCAACACCACCGCAGCTAACCCCAAACGCCAGATTTGCTGTTGGGTAAATTGCCACAAACTGCGCAATGATTTGAATGCCAGGGGATCCGGTAAAGCAGGGGTAATTAGCGGCAGGCTCATGTCCCGTTGTCCCATCTCCCAGACCACCGAGCCGTAGTGGAACAAAATCAAGACAATCAATAGGCTAAACCCGGCCATTAACAGCAGTAGTCCCCGAAAATTGATCGCTGGCGATTCAGGAATTTTCTTGTGATAGGGGATGGGTTCGAGGAAAAATTTTTGCCACCATTGCAACGGAGGCCGGGGCACATTGGTTTGGCGATCGCCCCCCGACTGATCCGGGATTATTTGCCATTCCTGGCGGTCAACCACCCGGTAATTTATCCAGAGGAACACAAAGGAGCCACAAAAACCAAGACTCCACAGGCCAATGCGTAGGGAAACCTGCTTCAAAAAGACAGAACGATACCCTAGCTCAGCGAACCAAAATTGTTCAACGAGGAAACGGGAGACTAATTCAAATAGACCCCAGCCGGCGGCGATCGCACAGCATAGATAGATAATTAGTGACCATTTTTTATCCATGGTGCCGATTGTATCGACTTGCTGGCCTAAAAATCACGCTCGATCAATAATTCCGGAAAATTGGCCGCCCGCACTTTTGTAGGATGCCTGGGGGAATCGGTTTACCGCTGGCGAGGCGTTGTTGTTGGCCCGGAGGGAGGCAGCGGCGATCCACGTCGTAAAAGTAATAGCCTTGGGAAGTTTGGGAACGGGAGCCATTCAGCAGCAGATCGACAAGGATTTCTTGGATGGTGCGGCGATCGCCCGTTTGCCCCCAGAACAGAGAAAAAAGCTGATCCCGAAAAAAATTATCCCCCTGTAACTGGGTAAAGCGGCTGTCTGGAATGGTTTGATATTGATTACGAATATCAGCCAGGATGCCCTGCCACGTTTGGCGGCCAGGAAGCCCCTGACTAGACCCCGAAGATTGCTGCACGATTGTCGGTTCGGGTTTGCGATCCGGTTTGGCGATCGCCCCAGGGCTGGGAAACAAGCCCGCCGCGACCAAGGCAGAGCCTAGGGTTAACTGAGTGAGCCGTGTGATCCGTTGCCCAAAAAAGCCCATAATTTTCCGCTGATGTTGCCTCAAATTGCTATGGTGTAGAGAGTAGACGAAAATCACCAGGCAAAGTTCCCTGCTTTTGCCATCTTAGTATTTCCATGGTTCCTCCCCAACGTCAAAAAAGCCTCCGTCGCCTCATCGATCGCCTCGGCCTCCCCGATTACCATGGTATGCGCTGGGATTTACTGGATCTGGCCCTCACCCACCCCAGCATTTCCCCCGACAAAAATTATGAACAGTTAGAATTTATCGGCGATGCGGTGGTGCGTCTGGCCGCGTCTGAAGTGCTCTATGCCGAATATCCCGCTGAACCCGTGGGAGAATTTGCCGCCATTCGGTCGATCCTCGTGAGCGATCGCACCCTGGCAGAATTTGCCCACCGCTACAATCTCAAAAAATATTTGTCCTACCACGGCCATTACCACGGTGCTGGGGAAATTTCCCTGTTGGCCGATGCCTTTGAGGCGATGTTGGGGGCTTTATTTCTCACCACCAACGATTTAAGCCTTGTGCATCCTTGGCTCGATGAGCATCTCCGCCACAAAGCCGCTGAGATTAAACAAGATCCAGCCCGGGAAAATTATAAAGATGCCCTACAAACCTGGAGCCAAGGGGAATACCAAAAACTCCCCACCTACCAAGTGACTGAAAATCCAGAATTTCGCCACGAAGAAGAACGGTTTTTGGCGGAAGTGAAGCTGGGGGATACTTTGCTCGGTAAAGGGGTTGGTCGTTCTAAAAAAGCCGCTGAACAAGCTGCCGCCCGCATGGCCTTTGAGGCGATCGCCCCCCTCGAAAATTTCACGCCCCAGCCATAGAAAAGCGCCCGGAGATCTGGCCTGAGTTACGATCCCCCGACGCCCTTCTATTGCCCTCACACCCAAACTAAAATTCTTAGACGATTAGCCCAGATTTAGGGTTCCATTTAGCTTTCTTGAATTGCCTCGATGATCGCTTGATTGGCTTCTGGGAACTGGTATTGCCCCAATTCGCCGGGATTGACCCACAAAATCTCTGCACATTCAAGGGGTTTGGCATCTCCAGCCAGGACACTGCACCAATGCACATGGAGTGAAACTTTGAATTTCGGGTAATCATGTTCAATTAGCATAAGGCGATCGCCCACCTCTACCTGGAGATTAATTTCTTCTTGGATTTCTCGCGCAATACAGGCTTCTACTGTTTCCCCTGGTTCGATCTTCCCCCCAGGAAACTCCCACAGGCCCGCCATTTCCCCTTGGTCTAAACGGCGATCAATTAAAATTTTTCCCTGGCGATCGCGAATAACGGCGACACCGATCTGCTTATGGGGCAAAGGCGACATTTTTTTAACTCCGCACACAAGATAAACCCGATCATTATAGGAGATGGCTCCCGCCGCATTTGCCCAGATTAATGGAGGGTTTTGTTGAAATAAACCATTTAGAATTGTCCTTGTGCTTTAGGCACCTCTACCTTTTGTCTTTTTCTAAACTGTGACTTGGATTACAATTAAAACCACAAAAGCCCGTTGGGAAGCTGAGATGATGGGAGAAATTCTCACCGCCCACAGTATCCCCAACCGCGTTTTGGATATTGGACTGGGCATTTATTTTGGGCAGGGTAGTCAAGCTGCCCTCCAGGTGCGATCGCCTGATCAATGGACCGCCTTACTCCTGCTCAGTCCCCCGGAAGATGACCCCTAAACCCTTGTGTTTCGCCCTAACCGCCTATGTCTCTTTTTGATTGGTTTGCCGCAAATCGCCAAAATTCTGAAACCCAGCTCCAGCCCCAACAGGAGCGCGAGATTGCCGATGGCCTCTGGACGAAATGCAAATCCTGCGATGCCCTCACCTACACCAAAGACCTCCGCAACAATCAAATGGTCTGTAAAGAGTGTGGCTTCCATAACCGGGTCGGCAGTCGGGAACGGGTACGTCAATTGATTGACGAAGGCACCTGGACAGAAATTGGTCAGAATGTCGCGCCGACCGATCCCCTGAAATTCCGCGACAAAAAAGCCTATAGCGATCGCCTCAAAGATTACCAAGAAAAAACAAGCCTCACCGATGCCGTGATCACTGGCACAGGACTGATTGACGGTTTGCCCCTTGCTTTAGCAGTGATGGACTTTGGCTTTATGGGCGGCAGCATGGGATCCGTCGTCGGCGAAAAAATTTGTCGCCTCGTAGAACATGGCACCGCCGAAGGTTTACCCGTGGTGGTTGTTTGTGCTTCTGGTGGAGCAAGAATGCAAGAGGGCATGCTCAGTCTGATGCAGATGGCGAAAATCTCTGGTGCCCTCGAACGCCATCGCACCAAAAAATTACTCTACATCCCTGTCCTGACTAATCCCACCACCGGGGGCGTCACCGCTAGCTTTGCGATGTTGGGAGATTTGATTCTTGCCGAACCCAAAGCAACCATCGGTTTTGCTGGACGCCGCGTCATTGAACAAACATTGCGCGAAAAACTTCCTGACGATTTCCAGACGTCTGAATATTTACTCCAACATGGGTTTGTGGATGCGATTGTGCCCCGCACTGAATTGAAAAAAACCCTCGCCCAAATGATTAGCCTCCATCAGCCCTTTCACCCGATTTTGCCGGAGCTACAATTGGCTCCCCATGTGGAAAAAGAAAAAGTTTACGAACCCATTGCCTCTACTTCAACCAACGACTTTTACAAGTAGACAAAGTGAGTAAAAAACATTGCCGTGATTAGCATAAACAATGGCACCCTTTAGGGATTTTGTTGCTAAATGTACTGTTATTACTGGCATTCATGTTAACTTTGATTAAACATCTCTTTGCATCGACCCAAACAATGGCTTGATAGGGCGTCGCGGAGAGACATTTTTCTTTAGGCATCAATTTAGGTTGAGCGGGAGTCGGGATATGGAAAATGTCATGAATCAGACTTGGCAAAAGACAGCTCTCAGCTGGGAATATCACAAGGCAGCCAATCCGCGTTTAGCAGATGTACCCATTCGTGCATTTCCGGCCAGCCTCCATGAATCCGGTGAAACACGGGTCATCCCCCTCGACCTTGCGGTGGAACTGGGGACAAAATACCCCGCCACGACTCCGAATCTTCTCGCTAACTATATTCGGATTAATGCTGGGGAACAGATTCCGGCGATCGCCGCTTCCAGTTCTGAAGTTTTTTATGTGATGCGTGGTGCCGGGCGTACCGAAACTGAATATGGCGTGCTCGAATGGAAAAAAGGTGACTCCTTTACCCTGCCAATGAATGCAGGCGTTACCCACTATGCCGATGAAGATAGTGCGCTCTATTGGGTTCACGATGCGCCGATGTTGGCTTATCTTGGCGTTCGGCCCACTGCCCCCCGCTTTGAACCGGCTTTCTACGCCAGCGAATATCTCAACAGCGAAATTGAACGTATCCGGGAAGAAGGCATTCGCCGCAACCTCAACCGTAACGGTGTAATTTTAGGCAACCCCGAAAGTGAAGCCACCCGCACCGCCACCCACACCATGTGGTCTCTGTATAATCTGGTGCCGCCCCATTCTTCCCAAAAGCCCCACCGTCACAATTCCATTGCCTTAGATTTAGCGGTTTCAGCGAAAGAAAATACCTACACGTTGATCGGCAAATCCCTTGATAACGATGGCAATATCATCAACCCAGTGAAAGTGATGTGGCAGCCCAATAGCGTTTTTGTAACGCCGCCGAGCCTTTGGCATTCCCACCACAATGAGTCTGACGAAGATGCCTTTGTTTTTCCGGTACAGGATGCAGGGATGCAAATTTATATGCGTACCTTAGACATTCAATTCGCTAAATAGAAACTACTCGTTACTCGTGATCAATAACCTGTCGCTACTTCGATGCTCTCCTAGGTTAGGAGAGTTTTTTTGTTTCTTCCAAAACGTAAAATGAGTAGGGCTAGAATATCAGTAGTACCAATGCTTGACCCCCTCGATGGGTATATACTTTCCCGCCATGCCCGTGACGTCTTACAAAAAAGCGATCGTAATTATATTAATCCAGAATGGATACGACGAACCTTAACGGCGCCAGATTATATTGACCGAGACGAGAGGCCAAATGCTTGCCGAGCCTGGAAACGCATCCCAGAGTATGGAAATCGTGCTTTAAGGGTCGTTTACAATTCAGAAAAACAACCCCCCGTCATTATTACTGTATTTTTTGACAGGAGCTTTAAGGGATGAACATGATCGAATACGACCCAGAAACGGATGCTGCCTATCTCAAGATTCAGAAAGGGAGTTACGTTGAATCTGAGGAAATCAGTGCGGGAATAATTTTGGATTATGACCAGAATGAAAATGTTATCGCCCTAGAATTGTTAGGGGTCAAGTCGCTTCAACCAAGCCAGTGGCAAAGCTTAGAGTCTCGGTTGCCTGTAACTGCCTATGAGCAACTGCAAGTCTTTTTTGCTAATACCAGCCATGTCTAAATAGATTGCGCCAATTTGCATGAAGCTTTTTCAAGATTTCTTTTCCCTATTTCTTCAGGATAAATGTCCCCTCTGCGATCGCCCTGGAGAAAATATCGTCTGTCGGGACTGCGATCGCCAATTACAAAAAACAAAGCTCATCAATCCTAAACGCCACTGGCAAAACGATCTGCCGCTATTCGTCTGGGGCCAGTATGACGGCATTCTCAAACGGGCGATCGCCACAATGAAATACGACAATTGCCCTCAACTGGGACGCTGGCTCGGTACCCAATTGGGTTTGCAATGGCGAAAATCCTTTCCAAACCAGCAAAAATTAACCGTTATCCCTATCCCAATGCACCCCGCAAAACAACAGCAACGGGGTTTTAACCAAGCAGAGATTATCGCCCGTCAATTTGCCCAAGTCACCGGATTACGCTACGAAGCCCAGCTTCTCCAACGCCCAAAAGCAACCCAAGCCCTCTTTGAACTGACGGTGGCACAACGACAACGGGAGCTGCAACGGGCTTTTTCTCTTAACCCTAAAGTCATATCCCAAGGATTGCGCCGGCCTATTTTGCTGATTGACGACATTTACACAACAGGGACAACGGCCACCGAAGCCCAACAAACCCTTGTGCGTGGGGGCTTAGAAGTTTGCGGCATTGCGGCGATCGCCACCCCTAAAACCTGAAAAACACCTCCCCCCGAAAGCAGTGGAGGAATTTAGCCGGAAATTTCCCTATCAACGGTAGAATATGGTTTGATTATGCAAGCCCGTAATGTTGCTAAAGCTCCATGATTTCAAGTAATGACTTTCGTACTGGTACATCCATCGAATTAGACGGTTCAGTGTGGCGCGTCGTCGAATTTCTCCACGTTAAACCCGGTAAAGGTTCCGCCTTTGTCCGGACAAAACTAAAAAACGCCCAAACAGGCAGCGTCGTTGAAAAAACATTCCGCGCTGGTGAAACCGTTCCCCAAGCGATCCTCGACAAACGCACTATGCAACATACCTATAAAGAGGGCGAGCAGTTTGTCTTTATGGATATGGAAACCTATGAGGAAGTCCGCCTAACGGAAGCGCAAATTGGCGATCGCGTTAAATACTTGATGGAAGAAATGGAAGTTAATGTCCTCTTCTGGAACAGCCAAGTCATTGACGTTGAACTCCCGAATACCGTTGTCCTCGAAGTCACGGAGACAGATCCTGGTGTGAAAGGCGACACGGCCACAGGGGGCACCAAACCCGCCATCGTTTCCACAGGGGCCCAGGTCAATGTGCCTCTTTTTATCTCGATTGGTGAGCGCATCAAGATCGATACCCGCACCGATACCTATCTCGGTCGCGAATAAAGCCCCAAAGCTTTTTTGGAGATCCGCACTAATCCTGGCTTGGATCTCCCCCCTACCCATGCAGTTGTGAGGAATAACCTGTTCTGTGGCTATTAATTTACAAGAGATCCAAGAACTTCTATCCACCATCGGCCAAACCAATGTCACCGAGTTTGAACTCAAAACCGATGATTTTGAACTCCGTGTGAGCAAAGGTACTGTTGTGGCTGCTCCCCAGACGATGGTGATGCCTGAGGCGATCGCCCAACCAGCGACGTCCACTCCCGTTGTTTCTCAACCGACTGCAACCCCAGAAGCCCCCCAAGCGGAAACCTCGGCTCCCAGTGCGAGCATTGATGATAAGTGGGTCGCCATTACCTCCCCCATGGTGGGAACGTTTTACCGCGCGCCGGCCCCTGGGGAAGATCCCTTTGTTGCCGTCGGCGATCGCGTTGGCAATGGTCAAACCGTTTGCATCATCGAAGCGATGAAATTAATGAATGAGATTGAGGCAGAAGTCAGCGGTGAAGTTGTTAAAATTGCCGTTGAAGACGGTGAACCCATTGAATTTGGTCAGACCCTAATGTGGGTCAACCCAACCTAAGCGTTCCAATAATCAATTGATACAATAGTCTTAAACTATCTATTCCTTTTTCTGAGAAAACCAATGCCTGACGACCATCAGATGCCCCCAGAAGTTCTCCAACAGGTAGCTTCGTACTTTAGTGTTCTGGGAGAACCGATGCGGTTGAGGATTTTAGGTCTTTTACAGGACGGGGAACGCTGCGTCCAGGATTTGGTTCAGGCAACGGATACAAGCCAAGCAAACGTGTCTAAACACCTCAAGGTGATGCTCCAGGCGGGAATTTTACAGCGACGGAGTGAAGGAACTTCTGCCTATTATCGGGTCAGTGATGAACTGATCTACGACCTGTGTAATTTAGTTTGTAATCGCTTGGCTGAGCGCATTGAAGAACAGGCAAAGAAGTTTCGCAATGCCTCTTTGACTTCCTAGGCGATCGCCTTTGTTGATGCTGTCCAAGGTTAACAAAAGGATTAGGTCACGAAAGTTTACAATTGTTATAACGAAGCAAGAATTTATTCCCTAGCCCACCTACAGATTGCCGATCCTATGACTTCCTATTCCACTTTTTCTGCCAGAGCCGAAATGAGTGAGCTGCGTCGCCTCAAGACGCTGTTGCCCCCTGAGTTGCAAAGTTGGGTGATGGTTGAGGGCACCACAGAAGTCAATCCCCCCCTCATCCGCTGCGAAGAATTAGGCAAAGATGAAGTCGAAATTCAAATTGATTTGGCGAAGTGGGAAAATCTCGCCATTGACCAACGCAACCTCTTGTTTTGGCATGAAGTCGCAAAGATCCAGAACGATACAATTCCCCGGGAAGGCTGGGAAATGGCAGCCCTCGCCATTGGTCTGGGGGGTGCTGTGGGCGAGCTTTGGGTTCAGGATGGTTTGCTCTTGGTTTTGGCGATCGCCCTTTGTGGTTTTTCGGGCTACCGACTGTGGCAAAAAAATAGCGGTGAAAAACGGATGACCATCGCCATTGATGCCGACGAACAGGCGATTCGCCTCGCTACTCGGTTTGGTTATACCCTACCCAATGCCTACAAGAGTTTGGGGAGTGCCCTTAAAGCCCTGATTGAGCAAACCCCCAACCGCCGCAAACGCAAGGATTACGAAACACGGCTCCAGTTCCTACGGAAGAGTGCCGCCAAAGCCAAGGCCCAGATGGAAGACCAACAGGTACGCCGTCCGAAAATGAGCTAATTTCTGTAGTAATTAAGGGGTGGCGATCGCCGCTGGTTGTGCCTTTGTTTCGGCGATCGCCCCTTGGAGGGTTTCAATTAACTCTTGATCTAAATAGGGCTTCGTTAAGTAGCCATTTGCCCCCAACTGCTGGGCCAACTGCCGGTAGCGTTTACTGCCCCGGGAAGTCAGCATTAGCACCGGAAGTTCCGCTTTTGGATGTTTTTTGCGACAGCGGCCGAGAAACTCAAAGCCGTTCATATTGGGCATTTCCACGTCACAAATAATCCCGACCACTTCAGGGTGAAGCTCCAATTGGTTGAGGCCATCGGCACCGTCTTGGGCCTGGATGACGCGATAACCAGCCTTTTGCAGGGTGGTGGAGAGGGTTTGTCGGGTCGTTAGAGAATCATCAATGGCGAGGACAGTCGGCAAAGTTAATTTTGGCTGGCGGGTCTGGAATTGGGGATTAATGATGGTTGTGTTGTGGCTATCTTTTTGGCAGACCCGTTCAATGAGGGCGGCACTATCTAGGACAGGAACGAGACGACCATCCCCTAAAATGGTGCAACCAGAAATATACCGAGGTGAGGCGATCGCCGTCCCAAAGGGTTTGATCACCAGATCTTGTTCGAGGAGAATTTGATCGACCCGCAAACCAATCACTTCATTGGCCTGGGCCATGACCAAAACCATCTGTTGGCCCACTTGATTCCAAATATTACTGATATTGCCCTGGGCTAAAGAGCCAATTTGTTGGCGACTGGCAATGGCCGAAGCGGGATAATTAAAGCCACTCAGGAGGGCTTGGACAAGGGGCACTGTTTTCCCCTGCCAGCGGAACTGTTCTTGATGACCGTCTTTTGTGAGATCTGCTTTTTCGGCAGCGGCGATCGCCGACAAACTATTGATGGGAACCGCAAAGACACTCTCCTGACAACGGAAAATCAACAATTTTGTAATGGTCATACTCCAGGGGAGCCGGAGGGTAAAAGTTGTCCCTTGGCCTAGCTCAGAGGTCAGGGAAATATTCCCCTTGAGGGCGCGAATTTGCAGACGTACCGCATCAAGGCCCACCCCCCGACCCGATAAATGACTGACTTTTTCTGCTGTTGAAAAACCCGGAACAAAGAGTAATTCATACAGTTGTGACCGAGATAATTCCGCCGCTTCAGTGGCACTGACTAAGCCTTTGCGCACGGCTTTGGCACGAACCTTTTCAATGTCAATGCCGCGACCATCATCCTGGATTTCAAGGTAGGTAGAGTTGCCCCGGTTGTAGGCTTTGATTGTAATCGTGCCCGCTTCTGATTTATTGTGGGCAAGGCGCTCTTCGGGGGAGTCGATGCCATGGTCAAAGGCATTACGAACTAAGTGAACCAGAGGATCATAGAGCTTCGATAAAATCGCTCGATCCACAAGGGTATCGGTTCCTTCTAGGTTCAGGCTGACGGGTTTATTACCCTTAACGGAAAGATCACGCACAGTACGCGGAAAACGGTTCAGAAGCTCCCCAATGGACAACATCCGCGCTTGGATTAGATTATTTTCTAGTTGTTTGAGGGTTTGTTGTCGTTGTTTGAGGGCCTGCTGATCCTGCTGGGCGATGAGGGTGGTGTCTTCAATGGTTTCACTGAGCTGGGCCATTTCCTCGGTCATGGTCGAAGCAAAAATGACAAATTGTGCCAACTGAGCCCGGGCCTGGGGATTTTTGACCACTAGTTCTTTGGCATATTCTTGGAATTGCGCGGTAATTTTATCGAAGCGACCATACCAGCGTTTGAGGGAATCGAGGGTGTCGCTGCTTTGTTTATTCCGGAGTAGGGCGCTGTTGTCCTGGGTGACTAATTCGCCAACCAGGCTGTTGAGGTGATTGAGGCGGCCCATGTCGAGGCGCACGCTGAGGCTATTGGTGTCAATGCTTGGTAGAACGGGATTGGCAGGGGGGGCGATCGCCTTTTCTGGCACCGGAGCCTTTTCTGGGACTGGTGCTGCTGCTGCAGAATTTGGAATTAACTTGGGTTCTAACGCCTTAGTCTGAGGAGGGCTGGGGGGAGTCTCGTCCTCGGTGAAAACAATATCATTCTGGATGATCGGTTCGCTGGGTTCCGGTTCATCCATGAGCACCAAGCTCGTGAGATCTACATCGACCTCCCCTAGGGCGTCATCGGCTTCTAGGATCAGTTCAGCCAGATCAATGTCACTCAGGACGGGTCGCATCTCGGCTTCTGGTCGGGCATTTTGGGTTAAAAATTGGAGGGCGGCCAGTTCATCGGCATCGAGGGAAAGACCGTTTCCTAAATCTTCGCCATTGCCGTTATTCACGAGGTCATTGACCGTCTCTAGGGGAAGAGCTTCTGGTGTCGTTGACGGGGAGGGAGTCTGGGTTTGGCTGAGTTGGTGGAGGGCGGCACTGGGTTCTCCACCCTGGGTGCGATCGCCAGCGAGGACAGCGGCTTGGCCCGCTTGGAAATCAGCAAGGGCGCAGCGGGCAATCTCTAGGTACTGCTCAGCATTGGTTTCAAGGGCCGTTTGGGCCACCTGGGCGATCGCCGCAAAGCCTTCGAGGTTCAACATATCGCCTAGGGTTGCCAAAACTTCCATTTGGGAAACGAGTTCCCCGTGGGGATTTTTCGTCGGCGGTTTGTTGACGTAATTTTCGAGGCGACCAAGGGCTTGGGGGACTTCTTCTTTGAAAATAAATTCAGTAATATCCCCTTCCATCTGCATTTCTGGCAGTTCTGCCGCTTCATCTAGGGCATGGCCTAACTTCTCTTCTAACTGGCTAAAGATCGGTTTTGCCCGTCCTAAAGCGTGGTCAGGGTCATATTCTCCCTGGTGAATTTGCTGATTGATCGGGTCTTGGAGGGCGTCATAGGCTTCGAGCAACAGGTTTTCCAGCTCCACATCGAATACAGTGTCTTCTTTGTAAAGAGCCCGGATGCCGTTTTCTAGATCATGGGCGATCGCTTGGATAGCCATCAAGCCCACACAGGCGGCTCCCCCTTTAATGGAATGGGCGGCCCGCATCAAACCATGGATTGTCGGTGTTTCGTGGTCTTGGCAGAGGTTCATCAAACCCGTTTCGAGGTGCTGCAAAAGCGCCTGTGATTCCTGGACAAAGAATTCATAGGCTTGATCGTTTGTATCAACTGTTTCCTTGGCCATGATTGGATGATGATCCCCTACTCAACCGATGTGATGATAAAAAATAATGTTGCGATGCGATGTTACTCGACAGGGTGGGGAAAGGGCGATCGCCTCTCCCCGATACCCCGACAACTACTGCACCTTAAAGCGAGACACACTCTGTTGCAGTTCCCCGGCTACTCCCAGGAGCTTGGTGAACGATTCCGCCACCTTCACCGATTGGGCGGAGGTTTGATTAGAAACATTGGCCACATCCTGCATCGTTTGGTTCAGCTCATTGGAAATATCAACCTGGGTAGACGCCGAATCCGCAATTTTTTCGACGGTTTGGTTGATACTCATACTGACCTTGGCAAGATCCGTGAGGGCTTGGCGTGTCCCTTTCACTAATTTCGTCCCGATCAAGACCCGCTTCCGGCCCACATCCATGGCTTTGATTACCTCGTTGGTTTCCGCCTGGATTTCTTCGATGATCGCCTCAATCTCCTTGGTGGCGTTGGCCGATTGTTCCGCTAGGGTGCGCACTTCATTGGCGACGGCAAATCCCTGTTCTTCTTCCCCGGCGCGAGTTGCCTCCACAGAAGCATTCAGGGCGAGGAGATTGGTTTGGTTGGCCAGTTCGCGGATCAGGTTTAAGACCCGGGAGATCTTCTGGGAAGAATCCGCCAGATTTTTAACCTTGCGGGCCGTTGCTTCAACGGTTTGTTGGATCGCCACAATCCCCTGGACCGTCCGGTTCATGGCCATGTCCCCTGATTGGAGGGTTTTGTTGGCCAATTGGACTTTGGCTTGGGCTTCCTGGGCGTTGCTGGCGACCTCTTGGATGGATCCAGTCATTTTAAAGAGCTTATCGAGGGCCACATTGACGCTCTCAGCTTGGCGCAACGCTTCCGCAGACAGGTTTTGAATCAAGGATTCACTTTCTTGGGCAGTGTCTGACACAATGGTTGTCGATTCCTGTACCCGCTGTACGAGCAGTTGGAGATTTTCGAGGGTGGCGTTGAAAAAGTCAGCGACAGTGCCCATTTCCCCTTCGGTGACCCCAGCCCGCACGGTCAAATCCCCTTCAAAGGATTCTTCGATTTCTTCGAGGAAGTTTTCAATTTGCCCTTGGAGTTGCTCCCGCTGTTGACGCTGTTCTTCGGAAACAATTTCTGCTTGGCGACGGGATGTTTCGACTTCTTCGAGGAGGAGGGCTTGGTCGAGGGCATAGCCCAACTGGATCGCCACCTGACGGAAGGACTCTACCAGGGGAGCCTCCCATTCTCTGGTACTCGAACATTGGTGCGCCCCCAAAAGACCATAAAGCTTTTGGTTAACGAGAATGGGAACCACCACGTTGGCCTTTACCTGCCATTTACCGAGTTGTTCTTCGTGACAAGCGGTGAGGCCAGCTTGGGAGACATCGGGGGTCACTTGCACCCGCCCTTGGCGATAGGGTTCAACGTAATCTTCGGGGAAACAGGGGGCATCGCCGGAGGTCATCATATCTTCGCTGAGTTTGCGCCAACCGGATTTGACGGCTTCGTATTTAATCCGGCCATCCCAGTTGTCATCAAAGCGATAAACCACGACCCGATCGCACTTCATAAGCTTGAGGGCTTCTTCGACGCCAGTCCGGAAGATCCGTTCTAGATCGAGGGATTCACGGATCCGGAAACTGATGAGGTTTACTTGGCGTGTCCGGACGAGTGCCTGCTCCTGTTCCCGGCGGAGGAGGGCCTGGTCGAGGGCATACCCCACCTGTTCTGAGAGTTGACGGAGGATATCAATTTCCACCTCACTCCAAAGACGGGTGCTGGCACATTGGTGCACAATCAACATGCCATAGAGACGTTGGTTCGCACTAATCCCGGTGGCCATATAACCCTTGACACCATAGGGGGCAAACTCATTCACATGGCAGTCAACAAAATCAGCATTAAAAATATCGGGAATCGCGACGATGTGACCCTTCTGGTAATTTTTTGAAAGCTTTTCTGTGACCCGGGGTTCATTGGTGCGTAAGCCGAGGGTTGTGGGGTAGCCCTGCTCCACCGATTCTGCGGTGATTAGCCCTTTCCAAGAGGAATCAAATTCATAGACAATCGACCGGTCTGTACCCAAAAGATCCTGGGCTTCTTCGACGGCGACATTGAGAATGGCCTCTACCGTCGAGGCGGCCTGGAGTCGCATCCGGGTTTCATTCAGGCGCTTGGCACGGTCTTGTTCTTCCTTGAGGAACGCCTGCTCTAGAACATAGCCAATCTGCTGGGCAATTTGCTTTAGGGTATTGATCTCTAGGTCAGTCCATTGGCGCGGCCCAGAACATTGATGCACGATCAACATGCCATAGAGCTTTTGGTTAGCGACGATGCCAACGGCCATGTAGCCTTTAACGGCATGGGTCGCAAATTCGGTGATGTGACAGTCGATAAAGTCAGCTTCGTAGATGTTGGCGTAGGCCGTCACTTTCCCCCGGATGTAGGCCTTGGCAAATTTTTCGGTGACACGGGGTTCGTTGGTTTTTAATCCCAGGATCGACTCAAAACCAGACACAACGGATTCTGCATTGATCAGGCCGCGCCAGTTTTGATCCAAGCGATAGACAATCGCTCGATCAGCAGTGAGGATGTCTCGCGCTTCTTCGACGGCGGCGCTGAGAATTTCTTGGACTTCGAGGGATTCCTGGAGACGGGCACTCATCTCACTGAGGCGTTGGGCGCGCTCGGCGGTCATCTGCCGTTGTTCAATAAGGCTAATGCGTTCGAGGGCAAAGTTAACTTGGTTGCTAATTTGCTGGAGTAGGTTGCTATCGACCTCTTGCCAGGGGTGGGCACCTTGGCAACGGTGGACGACGATCAGGCCGAAAAGATTGCGTTCGATGGTAATAGGAGCAATCATCATCGCCCGCACCTGGGCCTGGTCGAGGGTTTCTAGTTGGGAGGCACTCAAACCGATGTCGCTGAGGCGATTTAGGACGGTGAGTTTGCCGCGCTGGGCCTGCTTGAGGTAGCGTTCATCGAGGCCACAGTCCTGGAGTGTTTTGCCCATGAGGCTTTTCCAGCGGGGATCGGCAGCTTCGGCGATCGCCATGGCTTTTTGGGGGCCATCGACCCGGAAAATGAGCACTCGGTCGGCTTGGAGGGCTTCGCGGGCATCGTCTACTGCTGTTTCGAGGATCTCTGCGGTGTCGTTAAAACTACCGAGACGGGACGACAATTCATTGAGAATTTGGGCCTGGAGGGCGGCATTTTCTTGCTGTTGGAGGGCAAAGGCTTGATCGAGGGCAGTGCTGACCTGGGTGGCGGCCTGGCGCAAAATCTCTAGTTCACTATCGGCCCAACGGCGGGGTAGTGAGCATTGATGCACCATCAAAAAGCCCATGAGTTTTTGGCGGGCGATAATGGGGGCGATCGCACTGGCGCGAATCCCTTTTGCCTTTAGGTGATTGAGCACCGCTTCATCAAGGTTGGCATCGTAGATATCCTCGATGACAGTCACCTGACCCCGGAGATAGGCGTCTTGGTGGGAGGCCTCCAACCAGGGAAGATCGAGTTCTAGGCCCAGGATTGTCGGAAATTGCCGTTCCACAGCCTCAGCAACCACTTGACCCCCAAGGGCATTTTCACCGAGCTGATAGACCACCGTGCGATCGCCCCGGAGCGCAGTTTGCACTTCCTGAACCACCGCCGCAAAAATATCCGCTGGCGTGAGAGATTCCCGGATCCGCGCACTGATT
The DNA here is from genome assembly GCF_963876085.1 of Synechococcus sp. BDU 130192. Classification (NCBI taxonomy): domain Bacteria; kingdom Bacillati; phylum Cyanobacteriota; class Cyanophyceae; order Synechococcales; family Synechococcaceae; genus Synechococcus; species Synechococcus sp. BDU 130192. The sequence goes on from NZ_CAWNNO010000044.1 coordinate 110,854, forward strand.
TGGTTTAACCATTGAGCCTGTTCCGCCGCCGCCCGCTGTTGATCTAACAATTGGGCCTGGTCGAGGGCGTAACCCACCTGCACCGCTAACTGCCGGAAAAATTCGATCTCCGACTCTGACCATTCCCTGGCGATCGCACATTGGTGGGCCACCAATAACCCATACAACTCTCCCCCCAAAAGCAGCGGTGCCGTTAAACTTGCCTGGACTTCCAATTGTTGCCATTGATCCAGTTGGGTATCATCCGTTGTCGTCCCGTGGCCGAGATTATTGAACGCTTCAACCCGCCCCTGCTGAAAGAGCCGAATGGCATGGTCTGACAACCCCACTAGAGAATAGGACATTCCCAAAGCGCTGGGCCACCGCCGTTCCACAGACTCGTACATCACTTTGCCGAGCCAATCTGGATCATCAAAGACATACACCACCACCCGGTCTACATCCAGGGCATTGCGCGCATCCGAGACCGTCGCATTGAGAATATATTCAAAACTTAAGGACTCACGAATGTGGGAAGTCATCGCATTGAGAAGCTCAGCCCGTTCCACTGCCGCCCGTTCTGTGGCTAACAGAGATTGGAGTTCTTCCGTCATCATGTCGATGTTGGAACGAAGATTACTGAGTTCACTCACAAGGGTGCCAGCCTTTGAGGTGAGGGTGGAATGCTTGCCGTTGTTGGCGTTGGTGGCCTGTACCGGCACAATGGTCACTGTTTCTTCAATGGGTCGTTCTTTGCGGTCGTGGCCAAGGGATTGGGGCTGAAGACGGTTGTCTTGGGAGCTGTTGGGGCGGAAGGGAGCTTGAGTCATGGCAGTTTCAGGGAATTTCAATTTAGATAAACGCAGGGAAATGAAAAAATGAGGGGCCGAAACATTAGGCCGATTCATTATTCAGTCTGGAAAAATTAGCCTGGGGATTTGAGGTGATCTAGCAAGGCTTCGAGGTTGATGCTCAAGATGGTTTCCCCCGAAGCCGTCCGAAACTGGCCAGCCACCAAAGCTGAAACCTCACGGGGGATTTGCCCTGGAGGACCAGGTAATAACTCCAGGCGATCGCCGCGTATGAGATGCTGCACCTCGGCGACGAGAATCCCGAATGTCTGGTGGTTGACCGTAACCCGTAAAACATGGCATTGCGATCGCCCATAATCACCAGCCAATAAAGGAGGCAAACGCAGGGCATAGGCTAAATCCACCAGCCACAGCACATCGCCGCGCCAGCCACAGACCCCCACCACCGCAGGCGGCAAATCAGGCATTTGCACAATGTGTCCCAACTCGACATTGATCGTTTCGACCAATTGAGCCGTGGGCACCATGGCCCGAAAACCATCGGCCAAAAGAATACCAATGTATTGTGTTGTGCTACTTTCCGGGGCAGAGGTCACAGGGGCCATAAACAACGCTCCAAATCAAACTTCAGTCAACAAATAGTTGCGCTAGACGGGATGGCAAATCAGGCAGCGCCAAGCTTAAGGGATCCAACGCCGTACCGCGTTTAACAATTCATTTTGGTCAATGGGTTTAGTGACATAATCATTGGCCCCCTGTTTACTGGCCCATTTTTTATCCATTTTTTCAGCTTTGCTAGAGCACATGATGACAGGAATATTTTGGGTTTTTGGATTATTTTTCACCTCACGACAAAAGCCAAAACCGCTTTGGCCTGGCAGCACCACATCCAAGACAATGCCATCGATCATTTTGTGATCCAAGATGGCCCGCGCTGCCTCTGCCGTCGTCACCTTTAGCAAGCTAAACCCGGCATTTTCTAGGCAACTTGTGATAATTTGTGCTTCTGTCGGACTATCTTCAACTAATAATAAAGTTGCCATTACAAACCTCTGGGGAAAATTCAAATTAAATAACAATTTTTGTTTGAGAGCAACCCTTAAGTAAACTTTGAAAAGTCAAATTTTATCGGGTAGAGCTAGAAACTTTTAAGGTGACATCTTCTGTTTCATTATCCTGTGCGGCAACTTCATCTAAATATTTTTCAATTAAGGCAATGGTTTTCTCTGGATCCGGTGGTTTCCCCAAAAAATCTGAAGCCCCCACGAGCTTGGCCCGATTGCGATCAATCAAGGTATCGCGGCTGGTCAAGACAATAATTGGCGTTTTTTCAAACACAGAGGTTTGTCTGAGAAACTTACACACGGTGTAACCACTAGCATTGGGCATCACGAGGTCAAGAATGATCACGTCCGGTTGACTCTCGATGAGCTTGGCAACGCCCCGCATGGGTTCACTAATGCCGATGGTGCGATAACCAGCCCCTTCGAGGATTTTCCGTAGGGTTTGGAGAATCACGGGGCTATCATCAATGCAAGCAATGAGGGCATCACGCTTTTCGGGCGATCTCAGACTGCCGGAGGTGGGGCCATCAGCATCGGTAGATTCTGCAAGATGGCCTAGGGGAGGGGGTAAATCGGCAATTTTTTTCAGTTGAACAATGCGCTTTTTTAATAGGGGAATTAGGGCATTGGCAACGCTATTAACCGATTTACCAAGACACACAGAAATGTCCCACATGGTGAATTGTCCATTGAGATACTGCCCCAAACTGCCAAGGGCACTGGCATCAATACCTGCCTTTAGCACTGGGGCGAGGGTGGGACTCAAGTTACCAAGACCAGCGGCTTGCCATTGTTGTTGGAGTTGCATCACTCGCTTGAGGTCGGGTTCGACTTCTAGGTAAGACAAGGACAAACTGAGGGCGATTTCTGTGGCATTTTTTTGGGTTTCATGGGATTCGATGGTGGCATCGGCATAGCAACCAAGATCGAAGAAGACTTCCTGGGCGATCGCCCGAATAATTGCCTTCGCTTGCATGACCGTCAGTTGTTTGGTTGTGATCCCTTGGTAAAGGAGCTGATATTCCCACATTTGCGAGCTGATCAGTTCTTGGGGATTCGGCGTCCACTGGGGAGCCAGCCGTTGGGTAATGCGGTACCAACGACGGGTAGAGTGGATACCGGCGGTGGCATGGAGAAGACGCCCGGACAGGAGATGAATATGCCCCTGGTATTGACTATTCCCCACAATCAACTCCCCCGTAGCCCGGGTTTGGCACAACTGGTTTAGTTGATCGGCGATGAAACTGAGTGTATTGCCTGCAGCAGTCATATTCTGTGTCTAGAGCATTCTCGATTTTAATATACCCATAACATCACGATCACCTAACAAAAACTTTGCAACAATATACAAATCAATTTATTGATTTAAAACCCTAGAAATCAAGCGATTAACAGTACAATAAACCCAAACAATATTTTCTTTGCATGGGAATTTATTCGCTTTATTTTGATTTTTATTGCCGCACAAGTATTGAGGCGGTTCTTAATTCCGTTGTTGCTTTCTACGTATAAACACTGAAGCTTGTTTTAACTTTTGTGAAGTTCAAGAACATGTTGACTGTGGGACGTTTGAAAGTAATTCTTAAGAAAAAATTATAGAGATTTCTCCTAGACAATTTTGTGAAGATTTGATGTAGCTTTTGCTGTTCTAGGCGAGAAAAAGACGCCGTTAGCGATGATTTGGGTTGACAAAGGGCAGTGGCGATCGCCAACAATGACATAGATTTCTAGCCCTCTCCAGTTGAGACCATGACGGATATTGCGACGTTAATTGCCCAGGTAAAGACAGAGGCAGAGCGGGAACCATTTCCCATTGATGTGCCTGTGTACCAAGCAGCACGCCTTAATCCTACGGAGCCAGTGCTCTATGCGGGGAATCTCAAGGCATCCCTGTGTTTTTTCGGGCGGGATTTGGGACGGGATGAGGTGCACGCCCGCCAACCCCTCTATGGTGCTGCGGGCACCCTGGTACGCCAGGGATTTTATTATGCAGTTCACCACAAAAAAATCCATGACAAGGCGCAATTGGCGACGGTGTGCGATCGCATTTTGCTGACCAATACGGTGCCCTACAAACCACCGGGCAACAAGGCCTATCCGGTGTCGGTTAAGGAACGATTTCGCCCTTTTGTGGAGCGGCTGTTGGTGTTGCACTGGCAGGGCAACCAAATCATCACCCTGGGTACGGAAGCCTTTAAGTGGTTTGACCCCTACGGACGACGGGGAGAGGTAAACGGGTTCTTCCGGCGGGGTGATCGCTTTGAAACATCCTTGCAAGTGACCCTCCGGGCGGTGGACGATCTGGGAATGGAACACCAAAAGATCGTTACTTTGTCGCCTTTGCCCCACCCATCCCCCCTAAATCAACGCTACTACGCCCAGTTTCCTCAGATGTTGCAAAATCGTCTGGGGGCGATCGCCTTTTGAGACCTCGCTTTTGTGGGCTGTGCTTAGTCCTGTTCCGTGAGTCCAGCCTGATGAAAATCTTGGCCCGACCCATATTGCCACGCTTCACGCCGTCGTTTGGCCTGGTAACTATCTCCCATGGGCAGACGCTGACTGAGGGCATAGCCTGAGGTGTAGAGACCCAGGGCAAGGTAATGGCGCAACCAATCGGCCAACGCGCCCACCCCCAAATGGGGCAACAGGGGCAACACCGTTTTAAAGTTCACCCTGGGTAATGTCTTCGTTAGGCCTTGGAACTGCACCACATCCTGCAAAAATGGATTGAGGGTATCTTCCCCTAACTGGGCCATCACCCCAAAGACTGCATTTAACAGGTCATTAATCTGGTTTGGTGGACAGCTTTGGTTGACCCCAACGCTCATCGCTTTTTGGAACAGCCAGGTGACCGAAAGATTCGGTTGGTAGGGTTGTAGCTGGGCGAGGGCTTGGCGATCGCAACAGTCCTGGGTCAAGGCATCATCTAAAGCGTTGGTGAGTCGCTCCAGATGCCTCAACATTGCCCCAAAGCCACCAAAACTAACGGGGGATTGGCCGCCACTACTGTCGCCAATGGGCAAAATGCGGTCCCAAGGATAACGCAGGGGACTGCGACGATAGCTTGGGAAAAAGCCAAACAAAAACCGCTGAAAATCTAAGGCCGCTAAATCCACCTGTTGATAGTCAGGCAGCAGTTTGAGATATTCCTCCAGGAGGAAAGCCAGGTCAAACCGTTGGGGATGGGCATCGAGATAGGTAAATAGATAAGTAGTGCGGCCATCGTGGGCGGGAAAGGCTTCCCAAAAATACTGACATTGGTTGCGAATCGGCGTGAATGAATAGATTAAATCTCCCTTACTATTCGCCGCAAACCCCTGGGCGCAGCTTCCCACCACTAGACAGACACCGTCCGGCTTTTGGCCTTGGCGCACCTGTTGGGCAATGGGAGAAAAATGCCCCATACCATCCAAAATTAAGCGGGTGTGGAACGTGAATTTCTCAGTCCTGGCGATCGCCCCCTGCGGCGAAACCGTAATCCCTGTGCAAGGATGATTTTCAAAAATCTTGCCACCCCAGGTAAGGAATTTTTCCTTCAAAATTGCCAGCAACCGCCGGGGACTCACACCAATATTCAGAATATCTTTCACCCAAAGGGGGTCTCCCCCATGGAACTGGATGCGCAGGGGGTTGAATTCCGTCACGATGACTTCGCGCAGTTCTGTCTCACTGAGAAGATCGAGATCGAGGAATGTTTGTAACTCGCTTCGGGAAATGTTCCATTCCTGAACGCGCCCTTGCAATGGCCCCCGCTCCAGGATAATCACCCGCCAGCCCCGCCGTTGCAGGGCCGCCGCGAGGAGCAAGCCTAAAGTGCCCCCACAGACGAGCACATCACAATCATAGTCAGGGCAGTCTTCCGTACCAATTTGCACCATCGCCGGAGCGCCAATCTGACCCTGTCGCCAATTTTGCCACCGTTGATCAGCGGCCCGTAGCCCCTTGAGGGGATCCCCTGGCATTGCGCCCAAAATTGTTTCTACCTGACCCATGGCGATCGCCTCTCATTTTTCTGCACACTGTGGCTCTTTTTTATCATTTTCCCTGGGAGTGATGGTTATAAATACTTAAAAAATCTTGAATTTCCGGGATTGCCTTGACTTCATAAAACTTAATCAATAGAATCAGCGTAACTTAACACCGCCAAAATATTCAGGCTTAATCATTTGGTGCGTTGAGTGCTGTTTTAATTCATTTTTAATATTCAGGAGCTTGCCCGTGCTAGGAAAAATTTTAGGAAAAAAGAAAGATAACTTTTTCATGGAATTACCTTCCCAAGGTAACGACACAATCGCCGAAGCATCTGTTGCGCCCGAAGTGCGGGTACAGGAAACACCTCAGGTAGAAGCCCCTACTACTGAAGCTTCCCAAGAGGCCCCCGCTCCCGTAGCTAGTGCCCCGGCCCCCAATGTTAATGATCCCACCGATGTGATTGTTGCCGCCATTCAAGCTGCAAGCCGAGAAGCCGTCCTCGCACAGACAGTAGAAGTTGGAGCCTTTGCAGAAAACTATCTCCTCAAACCCGGCAACCGTTCCAATCGTCGCCGCCCAGGGGCAAACATGGCTGCTTTTAAAGCGATGGCCCAAAACATCAAATTCTAGAAAGAGGCTTGAGTCAACAGAATTTCTGTCAGGGACAACGACATCCATTCATGATTTAGGGTTGAGAAAGGGAAGTGATTACTTCTCTTTTTTTGTGACAAATTTATTAATGTAGCGACGGTCAAAAAATAAATCTTTGACACTAGGGCCACGGGGAATCTGTGCTGTATGGAATTGGTACCAAAATTTTTTCGCTGACCGTTTGGGGCAGATCCAAAATCTGTGGTAATTAAAAAGCGACAAAAGCCATTGCGATAGGGTCATCCTCTCTATAATGATCGCAACACTTGCAAACTGTTGCCACCATGAGCCAAAACCTTCCCCCTTCTTCCGAAAACTCAGTGCAAGTTCCACCATCCCGTCGGCGTCAACGTCTCATTACGGGGGCAGCTGTGGGCCTTGTGTTAGCCGTGGGAGCGGGCCTAGGCTATGGGCGTTACTACATCTACCAGCGCTTATCACCACAAATTGAGCAGCAGCTTAATAAGCAAATTGATCGCCCCATTAACCTGGGGTCAGTGCAAGGATTTTCCTTGGGGGGATTACGGTTTGGCCCGTCTGAACTGCCACCAACGGCGGATTCCAATGATCAGCTTCTGGTTGAGGCGATCGCCGTTGATTTTAACCTGTGGACGTTGCTCACCCAGCGGCGCTTAGACCTAAACCTCACCCTGATTAATCCCCAGGTGACCGTTGAGCAAAACCAAGCCCGCAGATGGCTAGATTTGAACATTGCTCCCGATGACCCAGACACCGAAGGTCTCGAAGTCAATATCAACAACATCCGCCTCCGCCGGGGTCAACTGACGTTAATTGCCCGCCAACGTTCCGGCACCCTGAGTCCCCCTGTGCAGTTGGCGATCGCCTCCGGGAAAGGCCGCCTCACGAACCAAAACAAAGTAATCAATTTTGATGTCCAGGGTAAGTTAGCATCGGGGGGAGACTTAAACATCGAAGGAATCCTCGATTTTGACCAAGAAACCAGCAATCTCAGGATTCGCGCCCAGAAATTAGACCCTGTCGCCATTTCTAACCTGGTGGTTCCCCCTGTCACCTTTTCCGGTGGTGTAGTAGATGGTGCCATCGAGTTATTCCTAGAAGAAGGCGACCTCAGCGATTGGAATGGAGAGTTAATGGCCGAGGGTTCGACCCTAATCGTTCCGGCCCTTGCCAAACCCGTAGAAGATTTTTCTGGCAAAATTGGCTTTCAAAACCAAGAACTTCAATTCCAACAGACGACAGGCCGCCTGGGGACGCTTCCATTTAATGGCGATCTAAATATCAATTTTGAAACGGGTTTTACGGGGCAAATTGAAACAGCCCCCGCCGAAATTGCCCAAATCCTGGACACCTTTGAATTAGAATCCCCAGCCTTTCCGGTGGAGGGTCAATTGGCAACGACGGTGACCTTTGGGGGGCCACTGGAACAAATTCAGTTGGCCGTTGCGGCAACGAATGCCAGCCAATTAAAAGTTGATCGCCTGACCCTGGAGCGTTTTCAGGGCGATCTGACCATTACGGGTAATCGTTTTCTGGTTGAGCAGTTCACCGCCCAACCTACCCTGGGGGGCAATATCACTGGCCAAGGGGTGATTCAATTGGCCGATGAGAGTACATCTTCGCCTGGGGCGATCGCCATTGCAGCCCAGGGTGATCAATTACCGACAAATGCCCTGGCCCAACTCTACGAACTCAATTTACCCGTCACTGCCGGGCCGGGCCGCACAGATGTGGTGTTTGAAGCGCCCCTGAACCAAGTCTCAGAATTTGTCGTCTCAGGTACCGCTGTGGTGCCCGTGGCTGGGGGCCTGGTGACAATGCCCAACCTGCGCATTACCCAAACCCAATTCCAAACCCCTGCCCGCGCCCAGGGACTGCGTCTCGCCCAGCTTACGGAACAGGAACTGCCCTCCTTTCTCCAGCGCAGTATCGTCAATGGTGATTTCCAAGTTGCGGGCACCTTTGGCCGGTCAGAACCCCAGGCGCAAGCGGGTTCCCTCGACATTACCGGTCAGGCCCGCACCAGTTTTGCCAATGGTCAGGCGATCGCCCGCAATATTCGCGTTGGGGATGGTCGGTGGCGTGCTGACCTGGCCCTAAATAGTCTCGATCTCAAAGAAATTTTACCCGCTGTTCCCCGTACTCTAGTGGCGGACTACTCCGGCCAGTTCCAGACTGGGGGAACTTTAGCCGAAGTGAACTTAAATACTGTCGAAGCAACGGGTTCCGGACGCCTCACGGTGGGCAATGGCGAGATTCGCACCGAGGGAGTCACCGTCGCTGGGGGGGAATGGTACAGCCGTACCGCCCTAAATAATGTAGATTTAGTGAGCTTTGCCCCCCAATTGGCCAATGTTGCAAATACAGTCCCCAGCCAAGGTCAGTTTGAGGTGCGGGGTAATTTAGAGGATCTCTCAGTAGAGGGGATTTTGGCCCAAGGTTCCCTGAGCGCCAGACTAGCAGGCGGTGTCATTGACGGTGGATTGTTAAGGCTTCAGAATGGCCAACTCCAGGGGGATTTTACCGCTCAAAATTTGGCTCTGAATCGCCTCAATAGTAGCCTGGAGGGAATTGGCAGTGGCGCTGTGCAATTAACGGCGGATGTGACCGAGCCAGACCTAAAGAACGTGCGGGCCGAAGGAGATCTGCGCCTCAGTGAAGGGGTCGCCCTGATTAATTCTTCGTTAACCAGTCAATGGGCTTGGAATGGGCAGCAACTGCAAATCCAAAGGGCGATCGCCGAAAATTTCCGGGCCGATGGGGTCTTAACCATTGATAGCGATCGCCTCGGTCGCGATGCAAGCCAAGCAATTACACAATTGGCCCTCAACCTAGAAGCCCAAAATCTCGATCTCCAGCAACTGCCTTTACCGGAGGTGGCCCAGGCCCTCGATGTTGTAGGTCAAGGGGATTTTCGGGGCACGATCCAAGGGACGCTCCAGCAGCCCCAGATCAATGGTCAAGTCGCTCTCAATAATGTGCAGTTAGCCGAATTAACCCTCGACCCCACCCTCCAGGGCACCATTCAAACCCGCAGCGATCGCCGCACCATTATCGCTATCGAAGGGGAAGAAGACCAGATTTTTGCCCGTCTGAATTCCCGTCTCCGCCCAGAACAGGCCGAACTCAAGCTCGATGGCTCGACCCTAGACCTCGCCCTGGAGTACAACCAAGCGGGCCTCGAACCGACCCGACTCCAACTGAGTAGTGGCAACCTCCCCGTTACCTTGATTCAACAGGTGGCCCAGGGACAACCCGCTTTGCAACGGCTTGATTTTCCCCTAGAAACGATGGTCTTGGGGGGACGACTCTCCAGTGAACTGCGGGCGGATCTCCAGGCGAATTCGGTGTCCGGTCAGGTGGCGATCGCCCAACCGATGCTGGGTTATCTTGAAGGCGATCGCCTCAGTGGAAACTTTTACTTTGCCAACGATACCCTCAGGCTCCAGGATTTCCAATGGGCGCAAAACGGTGGCCTCTACAGCGTCGATAGCACCATTGCCCTAGCCAACGAAAACCGTCCTAACCCAACTATTCAAACCACGGGCACCATCGAACAAGGCCGGATTGAAGATGTTTTAGCGGCCCTGCAAATTTTCGATTACGGCGATTTCCAAAATCTCGGCAGTTTGTCCCTACCGGATTATTTTGGCCGTTCCAGTCGCTTCGATCAGAGCGCCGATCTCTATGCCAACCGTCCCCAGGATCCGCCCCCCATCACCACCGAAATTGAGTCTGTGGCGGTGCCAGCCCAACCCACCCTGGAATTAGCCGATGCCACGCCCCCTGAACGGGAAAAATATCGTTGTGATGCCCTCCTCAACGGCATGGCTGAAGCGACTCCGCCGGAAAATAATGGCGAAAATCCGGCCCTCTACAGCCGTGGCGATCGCCAACAATCCTTTGCCGAAAGAATCGCTCTCCTCAGTTGCGTCCAAAGCCAACTCAATCTAGATGTCGCCGAGAGTAAACCACTCCTGCCCGCAGAATTAGCAGACCTAAGGGGAGAATTTAGCGGCGATTTGAGCCTTGCCTACAATGCAGAGACTGGCCTCCAGGCGGATTTTGATCTCACTGGCGGATATCGCGAAGTGGCCGTATTTGGCGAATCACAGATTGTCGGTTCCCCTTGGCAGTGGGGCGAAATCACGATGCCCCAAATTATCGCGCGGGGTGTGCTGCGGGATCGGGTCTTAACGTTGCGGCCCGTGGGCATTCGTCTCTCGGAACAAGATGGCGGGGGACGCCTAAGCTTTATTGGTAGCTTTGGGGGCGATACCCAAACGGGACAATTGCGCCTCACCGAAGTCCCTGTAGCCTTTTTAGAAAAGTTTGTTGATTTACCTGAGGCGGTGGCGATCGACGGTTTTATTAATGCCAATGCCGCCCTTGCGGGAACTCCTGATGATCCCTCGGCCCGGGGCGAAATGACCATGGCCAACGCTAGTATTAATGACACGCCAATCAATAGCGTCAAGGGGAACTTCACCTATGATGATGCCCGCCTCGATTTCATCGTTGATAGTGAACTGGTGGCCGAGGCTGACCCCCTCCAAATTACGGGCAGTATTCCCTACCAACTCCCCAATGCGATGGTTGTCCCGGAGAGTAACGCGCTCAATCTCACGTTTAACCTTGAAAATGAAGGATTTGCCCTCTTAAATATTTTGACGCGGGGTCAAGTGGCTTGGCTGGGCGGTGAAGGGGAAGTGGATCTGTCCATTGACGGAGAAATTGATCCCGATACGGGGCGGCCAGTGGATCTGGTGGCGGACGGTCAGGTGGCGATCGCCCAGGCAGAGATCCAAGCCCAGGTACTGCCCGATGCCCCCTTGACCAATGTCCATGGGCAAATTGACTTTAATCTAGATACCCTAACCGTCCAAGAACTCACCGGCGATTTTAGTGGTGGCCAGGTGGCAATCTCTGGGCAACTACCCCTCGCCAGGGCGACGACCGAGAGCCAAACCCTCGATGTGCGCCTAGAAGATCTCAACTTTGTGCTGCCTGATCTCTACCAAGGGGGCGTTGCGGGCAATTTGATCATTGCTGGTACCAGCCTAGAGCCGACCATTGGGGGCGATTTAACCCTCCGAGAAGGGCGTATTTCGCTGGCAGGGAACCAAGAAAATGGCAATGGTAATGGCAACTCAGCCGCAGCCACAGACCAACAAACCACGGCCGGGAATAAACAGCTTGACCCAGGGACATCCCCAACACCGAAACGCGTTTCCAATGTCGATCTGCGGGCGATCACAGAGTTTAAAGACCTGAAGATTACCCTTGGCGATCGCGTGCAAATTACCCGGCAACCGATTCTGAACTTCCTCGCAACGGGGGATTTAACCCTCAATGGCACCCTCAATGATTTGCGTCCTGCCGGGGTGATTCAGTTAGATCGAGGTCAAGTCAATCTCTTTGCTGCCCAACTGCGGCTTGCGGGCAATCGTAATACCGCGACCTTTACCCCCAACTTTGGCCTCGACCCAGAGCTTGACATCACCCTAGAGACTTCTCTGTTGGAAAATTCCCGGTCATTTCTTGCCACTACCGATCCCCTTTCTGCTGAAATTCGTGACAATAGCGTCTTTGGCCCCAGCCAGATCGGCACCGTCGAAACCATCCGTATCCAAGCCAATGTGCGGGGACGGGCGAGCAATTTAGATGAAAATATTGAATTGACCAGTAGTCCGCCCCGTAGTGAAACGGAGTTGATTTCTCTCTTAGGGGGATCTTTCTTAGAAAACTTCACCGGGGGCAGCACCAACGAAACCCTAGCTTTGGCTAACCTAGCTGGTTCCGCCCTTTTGAGTAATATCCAAGATGTCATTGGCAATGCCCTTGGTTTGAGCGAGCTACGCCTCTTCCCCACGGTGATTACAGAAGATGAAGATGAGAGCAGTTCAACCTTGGGGCTGGGGGCAGAACTCAGTGCCAATATCAGCCCAGATTTGTCCCTGTCGGTGCTGCAAATTCTAAATAGTAGCCAGCCCGCTCAGTTTGGTCTCCGGTATCGGGTCAACGATGAGATTTTTGTCCGAGGCTCAACGGATCTCAACAACGATAATCGTTTTTCTGTCGAATATGACCTGCGATTTTAGACACAAAAGCAGAAAATTTAACAATCTTTCCTGAGAAACGTTAACATTATTTAATAACCAACCTGAAACACAGGATAAGACGCTCTTTTAAGAATCGCATAATTATTCTGCTTATCCTCAAATCCTAGGAGGCTCTCAGTAGTGAACAAAAATAACAAAAAATGGCGCAGTACCGGGCTTTACGCCCTATTGGCGATCGTCGTGATCTCCTTGGCTGTGTCTTTCTTGGATCAGCAACCCCAAAGTCGAGAGACCTGGCGCTATAGTCAGTTCCTCCAAGAAGTCCAGCAGGGCAATATCGAAAGTGTCAAAATCAGTGGCGATCGCACTAAAGCTTTTGTCCCAGCCCAGGATGGCACGCCTATCCTCGTCAACCTCCCCCCCGGTGATACGGAGTTAATCGACATTCTCAGCGAAAACAATGTCGATATTGCCGTATTACCCCAGAGTGACGACAATTGGATTTTCCGCGCCCTCAGTACACTCATTTTCCCAATCCTACTACTCGTGGGGTTATTCTTCCTGCTCCGGCGCGCCCAGAGTGGCCCCGGTTCCCAGGCCATGAACTTTGGCAAATCAAAGGCACGGGTTCAAATGGAACCCCAGACCCAAGTCACCTTTGGTGATGTGGCAGGGATTGAGCAGGCCAAACTTGAGTTAACCGAAGTTGTTGACTTCTTGAAAAACGCTGATCGGTTCACTGCAATCGGTGCAAAAATTCCCAAAGGGGTGCTCCTCGTTGGCCCTCCCGGAACCGGTAAAACGCTCTTGGCAAAAGCCGTTGCTGGGGAGGCTGGTGTCCCTTTCTTCTCTATCTCTGGTTCTGAATTCGTCGAAATGTTCGTCGGGGTCGGTGCTTCCCGTGTCCGCGATCTTTTTGAACAGGCCAAACAAAATGCCCCCTGTATCGTCTTTATCGATGAAATTGATGCCGTGGGTCGCTCCCGTGGTGCGGGCCTCGGTGGCGGTAACGATGAGCGGGAACAAACCCTAAACCAGCTCCTGACAGAAATGGATGGTTTTGAAGGCAACACTGGTATCATTATCATCGCTGCGACTAACCGTCCCGATGTCTTGGATGCGGCGTTAATGCGCCCCGGTCGCTTTGACCGTCAAGTGGTCGTCGATCGCCCCGACTATTCCGGTCGTTTAGAAATTCTCAATGTCCATGCCCGGGGTAAAACCCTCTCGAAGGATGTGGATCTCGAAAAAATTGCCCGTCGGACTCCCGGCTTCACCGGTGCAGATTTGTCGAACCTCCTAAACGAGGCAGCAATTCTGGCAGCCCGTCGCAATTTGACGGAAATTTCCATGGACGAAGTGAACGATGCAATTGATCGCGTCCTCGCTGGCCCTGAGAAGAAAAACCGCGTCATGAGTGAAAAGCGCAAAACCCTTGTTGCTTACCACGAAGCGGGCCATGCCCTCGTTGGTGCGTTGATGCCTGACTATGACCCAGTCCAAAAAATTAGCATTATCCCCCGGGGTCGTGCTGGCGGTTTGACTTGGTTCACCCCCAGTGAAGATCGCATGGATTCTGGTCTATACTCCCGTGCCTATTTACAAAACCAGATGGCCGTTGCCCTCGGTGGCCGCATTGCTGAAGAAATTATCTTCGGTGAAGAAGAAGTGACCACAGGTGCTTCTAATGACTTACAGCAGGTCGCTAATGTTGCCCGACAAATGATTACCCGCTTCGGGATGAGCGATCGCCTGGGGCCTGTAGCCTTGGGTCGCCAAAACGGTAACGTTTTCATGGGTCGTGACATTGCCTCTGATCGGGACTTCTCCGATGAAACAGCCGCTGTGATTGACGAAGAAGTCCGGGGCCTCGTGGAAGAAGCCTACAAGCGCGCGAAAGATGTGCTTGTCGGTAACCGCAGTGTCCTCGATAAATTAGCAGCGATGCTCGTCGAAAAAGAGACCGTTGACGCTGAGGAGTTACAAACCCTACTCATGGAAAGTGACGTGCAAATGGCCGCTTTCTCTAGTACCGCAGCTTAAGCGACTCGGAAAATTGAATTATTGCTAATCACTACGGTGAGAAACGAGATCCCTAATTGTTTTAGGGATCTTTTTTTGTCTAAAACGTTGGCACATTAATGTGGCCGACACTGACGAGCACAGAAGACCCGCCCACAGCGATCTCCGTCAATTCCCCTTTTTGCTGTTGCATGGTCAGCATGAGCTGACTGGGCCGCCCCATTTGAATGCCTTGGTAAATTTGCCAAGTTTGTAATGTCGCCTGGCTGGGTAGGTAGCGATGTAGATAACCCGCTAAACTCGTGGCCGCTGAACCCGTTGCCGGATCTTCAGCAATGCCCAGGCCGGGGGCAAACATCCGCGCATAAATTTGATTGTCTTCGGTTACGACAAAAGGATAGATGTGGGCCGTCAATTGATGTTGGTATGCTTCTTCCCAAAAGGTGCGGTTGAGGGAGCAGCGGCTCAGGGCATCTAGATCCTTGAGGGGCAGATATAAAAAGGGCAGTCCACAGGAAATCACCGCCGGTTTTAGCACCGGGTGTAAGTCGTGGGCCTGGAGATTTACCAGGGAAGCGTAATCGATGGGCTGCGATCGCTCAATAAACTGGGGCAACTGGGCCGCACTTAGGGCAGTGGTACGAACTTGATCCTGTTCCCAATAGATAGAGACAGGGACAATCCCGACTTCTTCTTGGAAACGCACAAGCTGACAATTTGCAGGTAGATAACCGAGATGGGCCAGAAGGTAGGCGGTTCCCACGGTGGGATGGCCCGCAAAGGGAATCTCGGCAGCGGGCGTAAAAATTCGCAGTTGAAAGTCCGTATCAGGATCTTTTGTGGGAAAAACAAAGACAGTTTCTGAAAGGTTAAGCTCTTTGGTGATCGCCTGCATTTGATGCGAACTTAACCCTTGGGCCTGGGGGAACACCGCCAGGGGATTACCCCCGAAAATTTGCTCTGTAAACACATCGAGGGTATGGAAAGTACAGGTTTGTGACATACAGGATAGAAATAAAATTATTAAACTAAGGCCGGTGCCGTGGAGATTTGAATGGCAACGTCCGCTAAATCAAGAATTTGCGGGATCAGATCTTCTTTTTTGACGGCCATCATATGGACACCGTGGCAGAGATTTTTGGCAATTTTTACCTGCTCTGCCGCAATTTTGAGACCTTCTTCGAGGGGATTTTCGGCTTGGGCTAGGCGCTCAATAATCGCATCGGGAATTTGCGCCCCCGGTACACAGCGGTTGATAAATTGAGCATTCTTTGCTGATTTCAACAGAAAAATTCCCGCAAATACGGGCACATCATATTGACTAGCCACCCGGTTCATAAATTCTTCGAGTCGCTGGAAATCCGTGATCATTTGCGACTGGAAAAACTGCGCCCCGGCTTCTACTTTTCGGGCAAAGCGAGATTCAATGGTGTACCAACTCTTAAGCTGGGGATCCACCGCGCCCCCAGGGAACAAATCCAGGGGGCCATCGGGCATTTTTTTGTCGTTAAAGTCTTGGCCGTTATTTAATTTGGTGATCAGCTTTAACAGACGCACCGATTCGAGATCGAAAACCGCCTTGGCTTTGGGGTGATCGCCCGCTTTGACGGGATCCCCCGTGAGGGCCAACACATTCCGTAAACCCAGGGCATGGGCACCCATTAAATCTGCTTGGAGACCAATGACATTGCGATCGCGGCAGGCCACCTGAAAAATTGGGTCGATACCGCTTTGCAAGAGTAAAGTTGAGGCGGCAATGGACGACATGCGCATCACGGCCCGGCTCCCATCGGTCACATTCACCCCATGGACGCGATCGCCAAGCAATTTTGCCATCCGCAGCATTTTTGTCGGGTCACCCCCCTTTGGAGGCGCAACCTCAGCCGTAACGACAAAGTCTCGATTTTCGATGGCACGACGCAGACGGGTGGTCATGGAAGCAGTTTTAGGGTTAAAAAATCACAGGTAATGAACCATTCTACAGGGACGGCAGAAAACCAAGGGCGTCTTTCACCTGCTTGAGGGTCGCATTTGCAACAGTGTCAGCTTTTTCACGGCCTTCCCGCAACACCTGATCGAGGTAATCGGGGTTCGCCATAATGTCATGGTATTTCGTTTGGATTGGCTCTAGGGCGGCAATGACGGTCTCTGTGAGGAGGGGTTTAAATTGACCCCAGCCCATGTCGGCACATTCGGCGGCTACAGTTTCTTTGGGTTTACCACTGAGCAGAGCATACAACCCCAGCAAGTTATTGCATTCCGGGCGGTTCGGATTGTCAAACTCTAGGCCCCGTTCGGGATCGGTTTTGCACTTTTTGATTTTCTTCGTCAGGACATCGGGGGGATCCAAAAGATTAATCCGGCTCAGTTCTGAGGGATCGGACTTGGACATTTTTTTGGTGCCGTCGGTGAGACTCATCACCCTAGCGCCCGTCGTCCGAATCAACGGATCCGGCATTTTCAGCACAGGATTTTTCTTCGTGCCAAACTTGTCGTTAATGCGGATCACAATGTCGCGGGTCAGCTCTAAATGTTGTTTTTGGTCTTCGCCCACGGGAACTTTATCGGCATCATACAGGAGAATATCAGCGGCCATTAGCACCGGATAATCGAGCAGGCCAACGCTGACGTTTTCCCCTTGTTTTTGGGCTTTTTCCTTGAACTGAATCATCCGCTCTAACCAGTTCAGGGGCGTCACACAATTTAACAACCAGGCCAATTCGCTATGGGCTTTAACATGGGATTGAACAAAAATTGTGGAGTGCTCTAAATCAATGCCACAGGCTAAATATAATGCGGCGATCACCTTTGTATTATTTGCTAGAACCTTGGGGTCATGGGGCACCGTAATCGCGTGGAGATCTACCACACAAAAAAAACTGTCATAGTCCTGTTGAATTTCCACCCAGTTTTGGATCGCCCCGAGATAGTTGCCGAGGTGAAGATTACCGGTGGGTTGTACCCCAGAGAGAATGCGCTGTTTCGCCATGGATCGCTACGGTGTGGAATGCCCCAATGATTATCGGCCAAATGTTTCAGACTGTAAAGTTGCCTGACAAAGCCCAGGGGCGATCGCCTTCCTTTTAGCAGGCTTTATCACCAAGAGGTCAGATTACAATAGAGATACAGGATCCTAAAATTTGCCCCTTTTTTCCCGTTAATTTTAAGGGCACAATTTTTGAGATTTCCTGCGGTCATTTGCGCCAGTATTGTCTTGCGGCCCATGCCATGAAAATTCTTTGTCTTACGGTTTTTCCCGATGAGTTTCTTGCGCTCCAAAGGGCGATCCATCACCCCTGGCAGGAAACCTTAACCCCTTGTGGTACTCCCTACCTCGCCACCGACTACAACGGGTTACAACTCGCCCTTGTGCATCTTTCTGCCAAATCCCTTGCTAATCCCCAGCGTCTTATTTCCCTAGGCGACCATCTAAAGCCGCAGTTGATTGTGATGGTTGGCATCTGTCGCGGCAATCCGGCTAAAGTTGTTTTAGGGGATATTATCGTTGCCCAGAAAATTTTCACGCTACCAACGGCAAACCGCACCAGTGACTCCGCTTACATCCTCGCCCAACCTTGGCAAGGACGACTCCTGGGGCAATCTAGCGCTTGGCAACAGCAAATCCAAACGCCACGTCCTAAATCAAGCTTGCACCAGCGGGGCTGGTTACTCCACACCCTCTACGACCACGAACTCAAGCCTGACCATTGCCCCCCACCCCAGGCCCACCCTGAGCGCCGCCACCACTGCCCTGACTGGCCTTTGATTTTCGAGCAATTAGTCACCGAAAAATTACTCACTGCCGATCCGGTTCGCCTCACGGCCTTGGCCATCGATTTAATCCGTGATAATCACGCGCTCCATTTAGCGACGGGTTTCCCCCACGATCCAGCGGTTCCCAGCGTGCATTTAGGGGCGATCGCCGATGTGACCCATACCAATTTCCAGACCGAGGAGGATCCTTTTGCGACCCAGACTCACCTATTTGGCCTAGATATCGGCAGTGCCGCCGCCACAACCCTGGCTACTGCAATAGACTGTCCTGCCATTGTGATCAAAGCGGTGCAGAGCTACGGTAATCCTCAGCCCCCCCTGCCCTTCCGTGCCTATGCCACCGAAGCGGCGGCCCAATTTTTCCTCGGCTTCCTCCGGCACCTTACACCCCAAATTCCCCTGAGCTATTCTCGCTCCCCGTGAGTTAAAGGCCGTGGCGGTTCTGTTTTGAGAACGAAGCCGTTATAATAACCGAGTTCTGCGACGAGCCTTCACAGTCTTTAATTTTCCCATGTCTGAGTCTAGCCATTCCTCCCTCGATGACATTCGCGCTACCCGATTAGAAAAGGTTGATCAACTCAAGGCGATCGCCATGAATCCCTACGCCTACAAATGGGAGATCAGCCACCACACCGCCGAACTACAGGAAAAATATAAAGACATCGAAGCTGGAGAAGAAGTCGAAGACACCGTATCCATTGCTGGGAGAATTCTCGCCCGTCGTGTCTTCGGTAAACTTGCGTTTTTTAGCCTCCAGGACGAAACTGGCACGATCCAGCTTTACCTCGATAAGAAATTAATTAATGGCGGAATGCCCGACCTCGAAGGCGCATTCAATCACCTCAAAAAGCTTACCGATGTGGGCGATATCATCGGTGTCAAAGGCATTATCAAACGCACCGAAAAAGGGGAACTCTCCATTAAAGTGAGTCAGTTTGCCATGCTCACCAAGTCCCTGCTGCCCCTACCCGACAAATGGCACGGTCTTACCGACATCGAAAAACGCTACCGTCAGCGTTACGTCGATCTGATTATTAACCCCCAAGTAAAAGAGACATTCCGCCGTCGCGCCAAAATTACTGCCGCCATCCGCCGTTATCTTGAAGACCGCGATTTCCTCGAAATTGAAACTCCCGTCCTCCAAGCTGAAGCTGGCGGCGCAGAAGCCCGTCCTTTCATTACCCACCACAACACCCTCGATATGCCGCTCTATCTGCGGATCGCCACGGAATTACACCTGAAGCGCTTGGTCGTCGGTGGCTTTGAGCGAGTCTTTGAATTAGGGCGCATCTTCCGTAATGAGGGCGTTTCCACTAAGCACAACCCCGAATTTACCTCCATCGAAGTCTACCAAGCCTATGGCGACTACTTCGACATGATGGATCTCACAGAGGATCTAATTCGTACCCTTGCTAAGGATGTCGTCGGTCAAGCTCAACTGCCCTATGGCGAGGCTGTGGTTGATGTAGGTACTCCCTGGCGCAGAGAAACGATGCAAAACCTCGTCCAGGAAGCCACCGGGATCGATTTTCTCAGCTTTGATGACTTTAACGCCGCAAAGCAAGCCGCTGAATCTGTAGAAATGCACATTCCCGAAAAATGTAAAACTATTGGGCAACTGCTAAACGAAGCCTTCGAGCAAAAAGTAGAAGCAACTTTAATTCAGCCCACTTTTGTGACGGAATATCCTGTGGAAGTGTCTCCCCTCGCCAAGCCTCACCGCGATAAACCGGGTTTAACGGAGCGTTTTGAATTGTTTATTGTGGGCCGAGAACTTGCCAATGGTTTCTCTGAGTTAACGGATCCCGTGGATCAACGGCAACGGTTGGAAGAACAAGCCGCCAAAAAAGCAGCGGGGGACGAGGAAGCTTGTGATGTGGATGAGGATTTTGTCACAGCACTGGAATACGGCATGCCTCCCACGGTTGGTCTAGGGATTGGGATTGATCGCCTAGTGATGTTGTTGACTAATGCTGAAAGTATCCGCGATGTAATCGCCTTCCCGCTATTGAAAAACCGCAAAGAAACTGAAGATGATTCTCCAGCAGAGAAAACATCAGTTTAAAGCTTATTTACTTGGGTAGAATTTGAGAACAATGGATCAGCAACGGTTAGAAGAAGTTTTGGCGATCGCCCGACAAATCGGTTGGGGCGCAGGGGATGTTCTCCAAAGTTATTACAAAGGAGATATTAAAAATATTTCTGATAAAAAAGATGGCCCCGTCACCAAGGCAGATTTAGCAGCAAATCACTATATTCTGGAAGCGTTTCAAGAAAAGTTAGGCACTGAAGATTTTGCCTATCTCAGCGAAGAAACCTACGACGGCAATAAAGTTGAACATCCTTGGGTATGGATTATTGATCCCCTCGACGGCACCCGTGATTTTATTGACCAAACGGGAGAATATGCTGTCCACATTTGCCTTGTTCATGAAGGTCGCCCGGTCATTGCGGTAGTGGTCGTCCCCGAAGCAGAAAAGCTTTATTTCGCGTCGAAAGGGAATGGCACTTTTGTGGAAACTCGTGATGGCACCGTCACCCCGATTAAAGTTTCTGAGCGCAATCAACCAGAAGATTTATATTTAGTCGCCAGCCGTACCCACCGGGATCAACGCTTCCAGGATTTGTTAGATCGGCTGCCCTTTAAAGATAGAAATTATGTGGGGAGTGTCGGCTGTAAAATTGCCCATATTCTCGAACAAAAATCCGATGTTTATATTTCTCTATCGGGGAAATCTGCAGCAAAAGATTGGGATTTTGCGGCCCCAGAACTAATCCTCACGGAAGCAGGTGGAAAATTTAGCTACTTTGAGGGCAATGAAGTGCTCTATAACCAAGGCGATGTGGTGAAATGGGGCGGCATTATGGCGTCTAATGGAACCTGTCATGCAGAACTCTGTGAACAGGCGATCGCCATCCTTGCAGAACTAGATCGAACATAGTTCGTCACAAAAAGCAAGGTTGAAATCAAAGGGGTCATGACCCATATCAACGACGGCGAGGGTTAAACCAGGAATTTACACCTTTTCCCACAATCACCCCTTATGCTAAAGAGACTCATTTGTTTTTGATTTGCCACCATGTCTTCGAGTGTCCTTGAAATTTTGGTCATTCTTCTGCTAACGATCCTGAATGGCATCTTTTCCGGTTCAGAGATTGCTGTCGTTTCTGCCCGAAAAATCCGATTAGAGCAACTGTTAGAGCAAGGAAACGTAAAAGCGAGAGCGGCGCTGAAATTAGCGAATAATCCGAATGAATTTCTCTCGACTGTACAGATTGGCATTACCTTAATCGGTATCCTGAGCGGCGCAGTGGGTGGTGCAACCATTGCCCAACGCCTCAAACCTGCCTTTGATAATATTCCGCGCTTACAACCCTACAGTGAAGCCATTAGCGTCGTGATCGTGGTGACGATTATCACCTATCTATCCCTCGTCATTGGGGAATTAGTGCCAAAACGGATTGCCCTTAATGCTCCGGAAAAAATTGCCTGTACTGTCGCTAAGCCCATGCGCTGGCTGTCTCGTTTAACAACGCCATTAGTACGGATCTTGGGCAGTTCAACGGAGGCTCTGTTACATCTTTTGGGGATTCAGGATTCCAATGAACCGGACATCACAGAAGAAGAAATTAAGGTTTTGATTCGTCAAGGGGCAGAATCTGGTCTCTTTGAGGCGGCAGAGCATGACATTGTCCAACGGGTTTTTCGACTGGGCGATCGCCCCATTAAAGCCATGATGACCCCCCGCACAGACATTGTGTGGCTAGATATCACCGCTCCCCTAGAAGAAAACCTCAAAGAAGTGATGGAGAGTAACCATTCCCGGTTTCCTGTGGGTCGCGACACCCTTGACCATTGCCTGGGGACAGTGCGAGGGACAACCCTATTAAGTGCGCAACTATCGGGTCAGCCCATCGATATACAAGCGATGCTCCAACCTCCCCTTTACATTTCCGAAGGAACGCGCACCCTGAGCGTGATTGAACAATTCAAAGCCACAGGGATTCACATTGCTTTGGTCACAGATGAATATGGCGGAATCGAAGGTGTGGTGACGTTAAATGACCTGATGGAGGCGATCGTTGGGGACTTGCCCTCTATGGAACACGATGAGGAACCGATGATTATTCAGCGGGATGACAATTCCTGGCTATTAGATGGACTTTTAGACATTGATGAATTGAAAGCCTTGTTGGAAAAGAAAACGCTCCCCGATGAAGACACAGGAGCATTCCATACTTTAGGCGGATTTATGACGCACCTCCTAAACCATATTCCCCAATCGGGTGAGCATTTTGAGTGGAGTGGGATCCGCTTTGAGGTAGTGGACATGGACGGCGCAAGAGTGGACAAAGTTTTGGTTTCGCTGCTGGATGCCAAGGAACTTGACCAAGCTTAAAATTCGCTAGGCTTTAACGCAAAACAAAACCCCCTCGTTTAATTTAGGGGGCTTTTTGTTGTAACTGATCAAAAGAAATGGAGCCGAGCAGAGTCGAACTGCTGTCCAAACTGGGTATTCACCCCTAGCTCATTCACAGGTTTAGTCCTTCTAATCCTCAGAACAGGAACGACTGCTTGTTCCGAGTCGCCAAGAATCTCTGGTCTAGTCTTAGCTCTAGTGCAAACCAGATGTATTCCTAGAGAGCATCCGTTGGGGGTTTAGTCATAATCCTTAACGGAGTCGAATTATGAATGCTCGAACCTAAGTTAAGGTGTTCTTATTAAGCTACAGCAGCAGCTTTGCGAGCGAAAGGAACGATGTTGTTCGCAGTTACATTTTGTTTGGATCTTTGATTTGCGAGAGGAGACCCACTCTCGACCTGCATCACAGTGGAAGCTTTCGCCAACCTGTCGAAACCGTTGCGGCCCCGTGCAATGTATTTAGTATAGCATTGGGCCTTGGTTCCTAGGGGGGGAAAACCCGCTATCAAGTTCGCGATCGCCTCCCATTTTTTCTCGTAAGAAGTTCTAGCCCAACAAACTCCGGAGCATCCAGGCATTTTTTTCATGAACCTGCATCCGCTGGGTAAGCAGATCAGCAGTGGGTTCATCGTTGGCCTTGTCCACGGTGGGGAAGATGGAGCGGGCAGTGCGGACAACGGTTTCTTGGCCTTCTACCAAAAGACGAATCATTTCTTCGGCAGTGGGTACCCCTGTGCCTTCGGGGATGGCGGAGAGTTCGGCAAATTCTTGGTAGGTACCGGGGGCCGGTACACCCAGGGCGCGGATACGTTCGGCAATGAGATCTACGGCCAGGGCGAGTTCGTTGTACTGGGTTTCAAAGAGGAGGTGGAGGGTCTGGAACATTGGCCCAGTGACGTTCCAGTGGAAATTATGGGTTTTGAGATAGAGGGTATAGGTGTCGGCGAGGAGGTGGCTTAAGCCTTTGGCGATCGCCTCTCGATCGGCTTCGCTAATGCCAGTGTTGATGGGCATCGGGCCAGAGACAGTGCTCATGGCTACTTCTTCTTTGGCTTTGGTCTTAGTTTTGGATTTACTACCCATTATGTGAGGATTTTCCAATTAGAGTACTTTTACGCCCATTATCAACAATTTTTTCGGCGATCGCATCCTAGGCGTTAAAACCGAGTGCATTTTTAAAGAAAGATTGTCAGTATTTCCTGATGGGTCTGTACCTGGGATTGAATCGTTTGCTGCTGGGCTGGGGTCAGCTTTTCGGCGGTTTGCAAAGCGGTTGTCCACTGCTCGGTAATCGTAGTTGCATCGCGGGGGAGTTGATCCAGATCAAGGCCAGGCAGGTGACATTGTTGCTGTAGCTGGGCCACCTTGGGATCGTAGCTCAGGGCAAAGCAGGGACAAGCGGCGGCGGCGAGGATCAAACTATGGAGGCGCATCCCAATCAGAAAATCGACTTGGGCAAAAAGGCTTTTGTACTGTTGCGGTTGCAATGGGGTGATGATTGCCTTGGGTTCTGCTAATTCGTCGTAAAGTTGCTTGGCGATCGCCTCGTCTTGGCTTTTTTGAAACGGCAAAAGAATCACACTGGCCTGGTGCTGCCGTTGAAATTGTTTGAGGGCTTCCCCCAGAACGGCAATTTTTTGGGGTGTTAAAGTGCGGTGGGAGCGGAGATTGACCGCAATGCGGGGACGGGATAAATCTGGCATTTCCAGACAAGGTTTTGCTGCTAAAGCCCACACCGGATCTGGGGCGAGCCTGTGGGGAATCTGCCAATTTTTTAATAAATCTGCTGAAGCCTGATCCCGCACGGTGATTTCTGTGCAACCCCGCAGCACAAAGCGTGTAACCTGATTCGCCAAACTAGACTGCAACGGGCCGATGCCCTGCGCCCAGGCGATGGTCTTTTTTCCTAGGAGTTGCGCCCATTTCATCAAACCAGCGTAATATAGCAGGCTTCCTAAACTCGTGACATCCTGCAACAAACTGCCGCCCCCAAAGATAAAACCATCTGCTTTGGCGATCGCCTTGAGGGTTGCCCAGGATTTGTGGGGAATTGCGGTCACACCATAGGCTTGGGCGGTAGCGGTGGGATTGTGGGAGAGGACAATGGGCGTCACCCCAGGGGGCAACATTTGCAACAGAGTCAATAGCAGGGCTTCATCCCCGGCATTTCCCTGACCGTAATAGCCACACAGAACAACATTTGGCATTGTGTCGTTAACGAAAAGATAGGCTTTATTATATCGGCGTGTTTGATTGCGCCCAATTATCCGCCTAAAGTTGAGTGACGGGCTATGTCCCCCTAGAAACAAAAATCTTCAACAGAGGCTTGAATGCGTCCATGGACTATTTAAATTTTGTTTACTTCTTTACAACAATGATCGCGTTGGCGGCACTGCCTAGTACCAGTGTTGCCCTTGTTGTGACCCGTTCTGCGACGGCAGGCTTTCGCAATGGCTTGGCTGTGGCCTCTGGGATTGTCGCTGGAGATTTAGTCTTTGTCTGCCTTGCTTTGTTGGGGTTGAGTGCGTTAGCGCAACAACTCGGCTCAGTATTTACCCTCATTAAAATCATGGGGGGACTTTACCTAATTTGGCTGGGGATCGGCTTAATTCGGACAAAACAGACTTTTGAATTCAAGGTAAACAATCAACGTCGCACAAATTTTTTGGAAAGTTTTCTGAGTGGGTTTGCTCTTACCCTTGGGGATCTTAAGGCTATTTTTTTCTATGCCAGCTTATTTCCGGCAATCGTTGATCTGAAAACTCTTGGATCTTCTGAAGCAATCACTATTGTGCTTACCACCATTGTGACGGTGGGAGGAGTCAAAGCTGTGTACGCTTATTTTGCAGAACAATTAGTCAAGCGAGTCAAATCACCCAAGGCTCAAAAAGCAGGTAGGGTCGCGGCAGGAACAGCAATGGTTTGTGGTGGCACTTATCTGATTTTCAAGCAGTGATTTTTGCCAACAACCCATGTTGAATCTAGCGAGGGAAAAGAGAAACTGACTTTAAATCGCTGGGGTGATAGATTTTGTGGGGGCGATGGGCGGCATCAATTTCAATCACCAGATCTGTCCAATGGGGATTTTGGGTGAGGGGCTGGATAAAGAGTTCTGGGTGGAGCGATCGCCAAAAATAATCCACAAACTGATCAATTTCAGCATCACTCATGCCTGTTTTACCCTGAGCGATCATCTGGTGTTCTGCATCCTTGCGCCACTGTTTACTCAGGCGATAATCTTCCGGGGAGAGCACCAACAATCGATCCAGCTTTTCCCACAGGGGGACATATTTCGCTAAAGCCTCGTTTACATTTCGCGCAAAAAGGCGATCGCCTGCGGTTGAAATCGGTTCTGGGGCTGTTTCAAAAACTTCCGGGGCAACGGGCCGACAACCCACAAACCAGCCTTCAAAAAGCACAATTTCCACCGGATCAATCCACTCCGGCCCAAGGCGATCGCCCGCACCATTATGTAAAGACTTATCAAAGCGGGGAATGGCAATTTTATCCCCCAGGTTGGCCCGTTGCAGTTGCGTTAAAACTTCTAGGCCCAGGTCTACATCGTGGGTACCGGGGGGGCCGCGCCAAATTAGTTCCGGCTGAGTTTTTCGTAAATCCTGACGTTCGGCATAGGTTTTGTAAAGATCATCAATGGAAATCGCCACACAGGGATATTGCCATCGCGCCAGAATCGTTTGCAACACCCGACAGAGGGTCGTTTTGCCTGTGCCTTGGC
Source organism: Synechococcus sp. BDU 130192 (assembly GCF_963876085.1). Classification (NCBI taxonomy): domain Bacteria; kingdom Bacillati; phylum Cyanobacteriota; class Cyanophyceae; order Synechococcales; family Synechococcaceae; genus Synechococcus; species Synechococcus sp. BDU 130192. The sequence continues at coordinate 137,328 of NZ_CAWNNO010000044.1, forward strand.
CGCCGAGGATGCCATAAATTAGCGGTTGATCCTGCTGTTGGCGAGCGGTACGAATTTGTTGGGCCAGGGGCAACCACAGTTCCCAGAGGGTTTTGAGAATTGCGCCTTGATCGTGGAAATTAAGAGTGTTACAGAGTTGGAGAATTTCCGGGGCGATCGCCAAAAAATCCTTAGCCCGATGGGTAATGCGGGCTAGACTCAGATCATAATCGAGGGCTGCGGCTTGGTTTGGATCCGCTTGGGCTTGTTCCAATAAGTAGAGCAAGTCTGCTGCTTGGGTTTCTTGAACCGTTAACCAGTTGATTAAGATCGTTTCCAGTTGCATGATGAAACTTTGCCCATGTCCCGGCAATTACTTGGCTTTAGGGTAAACCCAAATGCCTCAAACCGGATCGAAAAGTTGGCGATCGCCTCACGACAACTCGATATCATAGAAAATGGGTTCTACTAATTTTTTCGCTGCCGATGGATAGTCAACAACAGGAAAGGCACTTTACCCTGGCGCGGGCCAGTCTCCAGCAGGCCCTGGCTTGGTATGGCAACACCCGCCGCCATTGGCACTATCCCCCTGATCCAGCATTAAAAGCGGCTGTGCGGCCTGAATTACAACAACTCCAAACGGCGATCGCCAAACTGGATCAAAATCTCCTGCGCATCGCCACCTTTGGCCTGGTCAGTCGCGGCAAATCAGCGGTGATCAATGCCCTCATTGGCGAAAAAATGCTCGAAACTGGCCCCCTCCACGGGGTGACCCAATATCCACGGGCGGTGCGTTGGCCCCTGACCACGGAAAAACTCAAAATTGAATTAGTCGATACCCCAGGCCTCGATGAAATTGCCGGGGAAGCCCGCACAAAAATGGCGGCGGAAGTGGCGGCAAACTCTGACTTGATTTTGTTTATCATTGCCGGCGATATTACCCGCACCGAGTACGAATCTCTCTACGAACTGCGCCAACAGCACAAACCATTACTGGTGGTATTTAACAAAATTGATCTCTATCCCGACTGCGATCGCCAAAGTATTTTCCAGCAACTCCAACAACTGAGCCAAGAATCAACGGGCACCCGGTTTCCCCTCAGTCCCGAAGAAATTGTCATGGTTGCCGCCGAACCCCAACCCCTCGCCGTCCGCATTGAACATCCCGATGGCCGTGTCGAAGAAGCTTGGGAAACTCCCGACGCCCAGATTGATCCCCTACGGGAAAAGATTTTTACGATCCTCAGCCGTGAAGGAAAATCTTTGATGGCTGTCCATGCCCTTGTCCAGGCGCGTCACCTGCAAACGGCGATCGCCCAAAAAACGCTTTCCCATCGCCAAACTGAAGCCGAAGAATTGATCTGGAACTATGCCAAAACCAAAGGTGCGGCGATCGCCCTAAATCCCATTGGCTTTTTGGATCTCCTTGGGGGGACCTTTGCTGATTTAGCCTTGATCCGTGCCCTCGCCCGTTTGTATGGATTACCCATGACCAGCCACGAGGCAGCCAAACTCTGGCGCAATATTCTAATCAGTGCGGGAATTTTATTTGTGGCGGAACTGGGTAGCGGTGTCTTTCTGGGTTTAGGTAAAACAGCCCTCAGTTTTGAATCTCTAACCAATCCGAGTACCCTCGGTCTCTATGGCACCGCCGCCCTCGCCCAGGGGGGAATTGCTGCCTATGGTAGCTATGTGATCGGAAAAGTGACCCAGGCCTATCTGCAAAATGGCTGCAGTTGGGGAAATCTGGGGGCAAGTACGACGATCAAAGAAATTCTCGCCCAGTGCGATCGCCAAACCCTGCTATATCGGCTACAAGCAGAGATCGCCGCAGTTTAGGGCAAAATCGGATAAAAATGGCCCACTGGCCCCGTCCCCTGACCAATGGCTAGGCTATGTTTTAGGGCTTCTGTGACGTAGGTCTTTGCCTTGTTAACAGCCTGGAATGGAGGATCTCCCAGGGCTAAGCGAGCGGCGATCGCCGCCGAAAGGGTACAACCGGTACCGTGGGTGTGGGGGGTCTGGATACATTCTGTTTTTAAAATTTCGAGCCGTTCACCATCGAACCACACATCCACCCCTTGTAATGCCCCGGTCATCGCTCCCCCTTTAACAAGCACTGCCCCACAACCAAGTTGGTGAATTTTTTGGGCTGCCTGTTCCATGGTGGCGAGATCGATAATTTCTAGGCCGCTGAGAATTTCCGCCTCGTAACGGTTTGGCGTGAGGATCTGGGCGAGGGGAATTAATTGCTTTTGCAAAAAGGCGATCGCCCCATCGTCGATGAGCTGTACCCCCGTGCGGGAAACCATCACCGGATCCAAAACCCAGTTAGGGAGCCTATCGATTGCTGCAGCCGTCAAAACCGCCGCCATGATGTTTTCGTTCAGGAGCATCCCTGTTTTCACCGCCTGGACACCAATATCCTTGACCACCGCCTCAATTTGCGCAGTCACCATGGCTGAGTTCAGGGCCACCACATCGGTGACGCCAATGGTATTTTGGGCTGTGACACAGGTGATCGTACTGGTGCCATGGACACCATGGAAGGCAAAGGTTTTGAGATCGGCTTGGATGCCTGCCCCACCACCACTATCGGAGCCGGCAATGGTTAAGGCGATCGCCGGAGTGATTGCCATCGACCTACTGCTTAGAACGATTAGAACGACGCATCAAAAAGTCAGGAATATCCGGAAAACCATTCCGGGGGGCGGGGGGCTGCTGGGCCTGGGGTGGTGCAGCGGGACGGGGCCTAGGGGTTTCTGGTACTGGTGGAGCCTGGGAAAGATCCGGCTGGGGAACCGCCTGCATCCGTCGCTGTTGGGGTAAAGGCTGGGGCGTTTCTGCGGCTTGGGACTCTACAGCAAACCCAGTGGCAATGACCGTAATTTTGATTTCCCCTTGGAGATGTTCGTCGATCACCGCCCCGAAAATAATATTGGCATTGGGATCGACCACTTCGTAAACGGCCTCCGCAGCATCATTGACTTCATGCAAGGTCAGATCGTGGCCCCCGGTAATATTCAGGACAACGCCTTGGGCTCCTTCAATGGACGACTCCATCAGTGGCGAAGAAATAGCCATCAAGGCTGCTTCCCGTGCTCTGGATTTACCAGAACCGACACCAATCCCCATCAGAGCAGAACCGGCATCGGCCATTACCGCCCGCACATCGGCAAAGTCTACATTCACCAGGCCAGAGATGGTAATAATATCGGAAATCCCTTGTACCCCTTGGCGGAGCACTTCATCGGCAGCGCGCAGAGCCTCGGACATCGACGTTTCCTGGGGGATCATATCCAGGAGCTTTGTATTGGGGATAACCAGTAGGGTATCGACGCGGCTCTGGAGTTCTTTGATGCCTTCTTCGGCTTGGTTCGAGCGGCGGCGGCCTTCAAATTTAAAGGGTCGGGTCACCACCGCAACGGTGAGACAACCTAAATCTTTTGCGACTTCGGCGACGATGGGGGCGGCGCCAGTGCCAGTACCGCCCCCCATGCCAGCAGTAATAAAGACGAGATCTGCGCCTTCGAGGGCCTGGGCGATTTCATCGCGAGATTCTTCGGCGGCTTTGCGACCAATGGCTGAGTTACCGCCAGCCCCAAGGCCCCTGGTGATTTTTTGACCAATTTGCAGGCGCTTTTTTGCTTTGGAGTTGGTTAGGGCCTGGGCATCGGTATTAATCGCCCAAAAGTCGATACTCGACATGCCTCCTTCAATCATCCGATTCACCGCATTACAGCCACCACCACCCACACCGATGACTTTGATTTGAGCAACGCTGCTGGGCATGATCGGAAATTGCGACGCGGTTTCTTCGGCGCTGGCGGAATGATTTCCAGTCGCATCGAAAGAGGCGTTATGGGGTTGGAATAGATGGTTTTGGCTCACGGTCACAAAAAAAGTGTGATGGATATGAATATTTAAGTTTAGTCGTTTAACAGGATTTATTAAGTATCTTTTGGGAGAAATTTCTTAGATCATAAGACCTTCAAGCTTTTTTAGACTGCCAGATTTTGGAAGATGTTGCTGTTACAGGGGCATCATTTTTTTAGGTTTGGGGGGTTTCGGGCTGGGAGGCTGGGGGAACGATGGGTTTGTTGCTCTGGATAATCGGCTCGTCAGGATTTTGCAGATCGATGTATTGGATATCCTGGGCGGGAATAGTTGTGCCGAGGGTTTGTTGGAGCTTGGCGATCGCCGCTAATTGGGCCTCGAGTTGCGTCAGATCTGGCCCCAGGTGAAAACTACCAAGTTCGGTGTTCAAAATCAAATTGTTGGAGTCTTGCCAGTTGATGCTCAAAATTTCAACGGGAGATCGCCCTAGGGTGCGATAGAGTTCGGGCCAGAGGGGCAGTTGTAGTTCCCGAACTCCGGTCACTTCGAGGGTCGGTAAGGGCTGATATTCACTGAGGGGTTCGTAGACTGCAGCGGGGAACCATTGCCCTTCGGCATCTAGGTATCCCGGTTCGAGGGGGCGATCGCCTTGGCTAGAGATGGGCGTTTGGGAGCGGGCGACGGGGAAGCGTTCTTGGACTTGGATCGCCAGACTGGGGGGCACCAGACGACGGGAAACCAGGGCTTCGGCGATCGCCCCTTGGGCTTCAATGGCTTGCTCTAGTTCCTGGGGCTTGAGGGTTAGGATCGGTTGGGGATAGGTGAGGGGGATCAGGGGACGAATCCGCTCTGCGGGCAGGACTTGATTGCCTTCAATGGTGATTTGGGCGGCACTTTTGATAATCCAATCGGGTCGGTCTAAGACCCAGAATGCCCCATAGGCCAACCCTATCAGGGCCAGCGATCGCCATAGACCCTGGAACCAGCGGAGGGTACGCTGTCGTTGTTTTTGCTTCCGTTGTTCCCGGAGCTGCTCCCGTGTTGCCATGGTGATTTCTGTCATAGGTGACGTTAAAACCGACACAATGTATGACTATCTTACTGAAGTTAGTTCTCTTTCCTGGAAATTACCCTTGGATTTGCCATGATCAATCGCCCTGGCCCGCCATTTCCCACGTCCCGCCCCATTGTGCAGCGGTTGGCCGACCGATTGTGGTCTTCTCCCCGTAGTGATGCTCAACCAGGACTTTATCTCGTTCGCTGCAACTATCAAGCCCAAGAACAGGAACTTCTGGCACAACTCCAGGGCAATCTAAAACTGCGATGGCACCAGGTTTTCTCTCAGTTTACGGCGGCATACTACAGTGACCAGGCATTGGCAGATTTAGAAAAAAAGGCGATCGCCCAGGGGCTACTTTGTCTTTGGTTAGAACCCCAGGCCGATGATCTCGGAGCGATTTTAAATCTGTTAGAGACAACCCTAACCAATCTGGGTATCCAACCGTCTCACATTAATGGAGCCATGGTTTTTGGGTTAACCCCAGCCATTAACTTAACTGCGGCAACGTTTCAAAGCCAAATTGCCCCCTGGATTGTGACGCTACCAACGGCAAATTATCAACAACGGCAAGTTTCTGATGGGCTGGCCACCGCAACGGATTTGGGAGAAATTACCTGGCCTTCCCAGGCGCTTCAGAATTTTTGGCAACGTACAGAACAGGACTACTTTCAAAAACTAGCCGCCGCTGGCCCCCTCACTTTTCTCGATCATCGCCACTGGAATTTAGCGCCCGGTCAACGGGGTTATCGAGAATTAGAGTTAGCCACCAAGACCCTGAGTGAAGGCGCGGGTTTGCTCTGTTTTATTCAGGGACGACAAGCCCACCAAGATCAGCAATGGCAAACAGCCCAGCAAGCCTATCAGGAGAGTCTGCACCACTATTGCCGTGGGGAGCAGGGGATCGATTGGCTCAAGGTACTGCGGGACAACCCAAATTCGCCGTTGCTAGAGCAGTTATCGCGTTCTCAGGGCCAACAGCTAGCTCTGATTTTGTTTCATTTGGGTCTACTCTTAGGCGATCGCCCCCAGCATTATCAGGCCCCCAGTCCAGAAGGAGAACAAGCTCTCCATTATCTCCATCTGAGCCGTTGCCTCTGGGAACGACAGGAACAATGGGTTTGGGTTAGTCAACTGAGTTTACTGATCGGCGTATTTTTACAGCAGTGGCAGCGCAGGTCAGCCCTAGGGGATTTGGCTTGGTCACTCCTCAAGGGGATTCAGGAACCTTGGCCACCCGAACTACTAGCCCAGCATTACGGTCTGATGGCGGCGATCGCCCTACAGGAACAACAATGGCACAAAGCCCAAACCCTCGCCCAAACAGCCCTAGAACATTGTCAAGCCCTGGATGAAACGCCCCCAGTGGTGGTCAGAGCTTGGAGTGCCCTTATTTCGGCCCAGGCAAACCAAGCCCTTGGTCAATTTGCTCAGGCGATCGCCACCCTAGAAGAAATTCTGCCGCCTAGCCGCAGCCAACTTACAACGCCCAAAACATCACCTATTCCCTGGGGCCACTGGCAACAACGGCTCTATGATCAGATTTTTGCTTGTCTCGGTGATCTTTACCGACAAGGTAAGGACTATCGCCAGGCCTTTGACCTCGCCTGGGAACGCCAGCAATACGAACAAAGTTGGGGTTGGCGGCCTTTTGTGGGGACTCAACCCCTACCAGATCAGCAGCGACACAACCTGTATTCGCCCCCTGAGCCCCTTAATCTGGTGATGCTCCGGGGTTCCCAACGGGATCGGGATCTCCAGGCCTTGATCGCCCGCTTGCAGCGCCCCCAACCCAACCTGATTTTGCTCCATGGGGCCACCGCTGTGGGCAAAACCTCCCTTCTTCGAGCGGGATTGATCCCCAGGCTACAAAGCCAACCCCTAGATGGACGGCCAGTACAGGTCATTTATTTTAAAAATTATGGTCAGTGGGCCTGCCGCCTAGTGCAACAACTCCATGGCGATCGCCCCTTTTGTCCCTGGCCCAATCCCCCCAACTTAGATCCCCTCGTTCACCTCCAACAGCAGCAAGATTTTGCCCCTTTGACGGTGTTGATCTTTGATCAATTCGAGCAGTTTTTCTTGCAATATCCCAACCCGGAAGAGCGTCAGGATTTTTTACGTTTCTTGGCCCAAAGTCTGCAACTGCCAACGGTGAAAGTAATCCTGTCCTGTCGTAACGAGGCCCTAGCGCCCCTTTTGGATTGGGAAGCAGGGGCGGATCTAGGGGAGGCGAACCACAATCTTTTTGACCACCGTCTCCGCCATCGCCTGGGAAATCTGCGTCCCGATGCGGCGATCGCCCTTTTAGAACGGGTGGCAACCTGGGCGAAACTGCCCCTAGATAAAGCGTTAATACAGCAACTAATTCAGGATCTGCAAGATGGCCACGGGGAAATTCGCCCCCTCGAACTCCAGGTCATCGGCGCGCAACTGCACCAGGATTATCTTTATACCAGGGAGGAATATTTAGGGTTGGGCTTTCCGCCTAAATTGCTGCTGTTGGAGCGATCACTGCTGGGGATCATTCGCTACTGCGGCGATGAAAATCGTGATTTGGCTTGGCAATTTCTCCATTACTTTACGGATTTGCGCCATAGTCAACTGGTGCTCACCAAAGCGGATATCCTCCAACTGGGTCGTCAATTCCTTGGCGATCGCCGCCTGGGGGAAGAAAAAGCAGAACTCATTTTGCATATTTTTAAAACAACGGGGCTAATTCGCGCTCAACTCTATGGCGGCCAAGAGTCCTACCAACTGGCTCGGCCCGATCTCGTGGAACCCATTCGGCACCACTACCAAGCCTTTCAGTCCCAACAGTGGCTCCAACGCATCACTGGCCGGGAACGGGAAATGCTCTGGCGGCGCTGGTGGAAGGTGTCGGTGGGCACCGTTTGGCGCTTGGGGCTGGTGGCGATCGCCTTGGGATTTGGCCTGCGCTGGGTGGAACTGCAACGGTACCAACGGTGGCAAGGGGCGCAAAACGCCATTTTGATGAAATTGACCGAGGCTGCCAAGGTGCTCCAGGATGGTGCCCAACCTGTCGAGGCTCTCCGGGAAAGTATCCGGGCGGCGGTGGTCTTGCAACGACTGGATGATAAGGACGATGATGTCGTTACCCCCGCAACCAGACTTAAGGTGCTCCTTGCCCTAGAACAAAATTTCAGCACCCTCGCTGCATCGACTACTTCGGCAACGGTGCGGGACTTTAGTCAAAATTTTATTCCGGCTGTTTTTCGGCCCCCAGGCGATCGCCAAACCATGACCCCAGATGTGCCCATTACGGACTTTGCCTTTGTGGGGGATAGTTTCCAGCTTCTGCTCGCCCAGCCCAACCAACCTTTGCGGCAGTGGCCCAACCAGGATCAAGTCTTAAAATCCAGCAATGAGTCGATTACCAATCTCGCTTGGCAACCACGGGGTCACTTCTTTGTCACTGGGGGAGACGATCGCCGGGTGAAGCTCCGCCAAAGAAATGGACAAATTGTGCAAACCCTGGGGGGCTTCCAGGACAAAATGAACGTTGTTGCCTGGAGTCGTGATGGAAAAATGTTTGCGGCGGGCAGCCAGGATCAAACGGTGCGCCTCTGGACAGAAACTGGGGAACTGTTGCAAATTTTGACGGAACATCGGGGGCCAATTACCGCCCTACAATTCAGCCCCGACGGAAAATTATTGGCAACGGCGGCGGGCGATCGCACCGTGCAAATTTGGCAGCGGCGACGGAATAATTCTTTCTTCCTTGTGACCCAATTTCCCCCCTTTGCCACGGAAATCATGGATCTCCAATTTGGGGCGGATAGTCGCCACCTTGGCTTGACGGGGCGGGATCATCAGGTGTTCGTTTACCCAATGACCTACGAAAATAATAATCCCGTCTTTGGGGAACCCAGCGCCATCAACCACCAAAGCAATGGCCCCGACCGCATCGGTTTCTACGGCGCTTTACCTTTACTGATCACCAATACAGAGAACCACCACCTGCAATTTTGGCAACTGGATGGCACCTACCTCGGGAGCCTCACGGGGCACCAAGCTCCGATCACGCAACTCCACTGGCAGCCCCAAAGAAAGGCGATCGCCACTTTAGATCAAAACAATCAACTTATTCTTTGGAACCTCGATCTCGATGAATTACTCCAGAAAAGTTGCCGACTATTAATCTATGGCGATTTAAAAATTTCTCCCAGCCAACGCCCAGGCGATCGCCAATTGTGTACGGCCCTCCTCGACCTCCCACCGGAGTAGCACGTTATACTCACAAAAGTAAGTCATTCACTTCATTACACCGATTTCATTTCGCAAAAACCATGACCCAGGCCGTCACTCCTCTTTCCGCCCTAACCCCCCTCGATTGGACTTGGCGCGACCAACAAATCCGCTACACCGTCCAAGGGGAAGGTCAACCCCTCCTGCTGATCCATGGGTTTGGCGCTTCGATCGGTCACTGGAAACACAACATTCCCGCCCTGGCGGCCCAAGGATATCAAGTTTTTGCTTTAGATTTATTAGGCTTCGGCGCTTCAGCGAAACCCGCCTGGGACTATAGCCTCGACCTATGGCAAGATTTACTCCGTGATTTTTGGCAAGCGAAAATCCAACAACCCACGGTATTTGTGGGCAATTCCATCGGCGGTCTGCTCAGTTTGGCAATGTTGGCGAATTATCCCGAACTCTGTGCAGGGGGCGTGTTAATTAACTGCGCTGGCGGCCTCAACCATCGTCCCGATGAACTGGCTCTACCGCTCCGGGTGGTGATGGGTACTTTCGCGAAATTGGTTAGTTCGCGGTTAACGGGGCCATTTATTTTTAATCAAGTGCGTCAAAAATCACGCATCAAAAATACCCTTTATCAAGTCTATGGCGATCGCCAAGCCGTCACCGATGAATTGGTCGAGATGCTCTACGGACCCTCCTGTGATCCAGGGGCGCAACAGGTCTTTGCCTCGGTGATTACGGCTCCCCCTGGGGATAGCCCGACGGAACTTTTACCAAAACGGCAACATTCTTTACTGGTGCTTTGGGGCGATCGCGATCCCTGGACACCGATCAAAGGCTCGCAAATTTACCAAGATCTCGCCGCGCAAAATGCCGGGGTCGAGTTTCATCCCATTCCGGGGGCGGGCCACTGTCCCCACGACGAAAATCCCAGTTTGGTTAATTCTTTGATCCTTGATTGGTTGCAACGTTTGGGGTAAACCCTTCCACCCTCCGGCTTCGCCACCTTCCTCAAGGTGACACCCCTCTGACTCCCCTCCAGGGGAGAGAACACCCTCCGGCCTAGCGGCCACCTCCCTCTAGGGAGGATGTTAGGGACTTTCCAGAACACCCACAAACCATTCCCCTCTTGAGAGGGGTCAGGGGAGTGTTATTCAGCGAGGCAGTAAAAGGCGATCGCCGTTTTGCCATAGCTTTTTTTTTTAAATAGCTCTAGTCCCGGTAATTCAAGGGGTTGCCAGAGCTTCGGGTCGTATTCTACGGCCAATTCTCCGGTGAGAGCGAGCAATTCTAAATCAACAATTTTGGCTAAAACCCGGTCGTAGAGTTTCGCGGCGTAGGGTGGATCAAAATAAATCAAATCAAAGGTTTCACCCCCTAAATTTTCTAAGCGTTTGAGGAGATCACCTTTTAAAATTTGGTATTCCTGGTCAACTTTAGCCACTTTCTGCCAATTTTCTTGAATAATGCGGCAAGCCTGGGAATTTTTCTCAATGCCGACAACTTTCACCGCGCCGCGACATAATGCTTCAGCCCCCATGGAGCCAGAACCCGCACAAAGATCCAGCCAGCGGCAGCCAGACACCTGTCCTTGCCACATATTAAAAATTGCCTCCCGCACCTTTGCCAGGGTGGGCCGCGTTAGTTCGCCAGGAAGGGTTTTGATTTGTCGATTGCCATAGATGCGCATCCCGGTATTTTACCGCGCTGACACAAAACGTTCCGAGGCGATCGCCCGTAATTTTTCCACATCCTCTCGCCGCGACACCGACAGGGGCACCGTACTTTTCATCTGGGCCACCAGCGCATCCGTCGTTAAGGGAGTTTGGGCGTAGAGAGCCTGGTATAGCCCGGCAATAATTGCCTGTTCAATCTCTGCGCCACTATAACCCGCCGCCGCCGTCACCAAGATGCGCAAATCAAAATCTTGGACATTTTGTCGATGGCGCACCAGGTGAATCGAAAAGATCGCCGCCCGCTCTTGGACATTGGGCAAGTCCACAAAGAAAATTTCATCGAAGCGCCCTTTCCGCAGCAGTTCCGGCGGCAGTTGCAACAGATCATTCGCCGTTGCAACGACAAAAACTTCTTGGGATTTCTCCTGAAGCCAGGTCAAAAACGAACCAAACAAACGTAAACTCAGACCCCCATCGCCCTCACCGCTGGGATTACCAAAGCTTTTTTCAATTTCATCGATCCACAACACCGCCGGAGCCATGGATTCAGCTAGTTTGATTGCTTGGCGGAAATTTTTCTCCGATTCACCGACAAATTTGTTGTACAGGCGGCCCGCATCCAATTTTAACAAGGGCAGTTGCCATTCCCTAGCAATGGTTTTTGCCGCGAGGGATTTCCCGCAACCCTGCACCCCGACGATTAAAATCCCCTTCGGAGCCGGGAGATTCACCCGTTTTGCCGCCGAGCTAAAGCCCACTTGAGCCCGTTTGAGCCATTGTTTGAGACCCACAAAGCCCCCCAATTTCGCCGTATTTTCTTCCACGGGAAAGAGTTCCAGGAGAGATTCTTCCCGGAGGATCTGGGCCTTGCGGTGGATCACCTTGAGGATGTCGGCCCCGTTGAGTTCTCCGTCGATCAAGGCAGCATAGGCGATCGCCTGGCGCGCCTGCTTGAGGGTCATCCCACTGAGGGCGTGAACAAATTGATTCAGTTCTTCCCCCTGGAGCGTAATGGCTAGCTTGTGGCGCACCTTGAGTTCCCGCATCACCTCCGACAGGGTTTGGTACAGTTCGTCCCCATCCGGGAGGGTCAGTTCAAAATACACCGCATCGTGGGCGATCGCCTTTGGTAAAGTGATCGACTCCCCCGTCAGCACCATCGCCGAATTCACAACCCCATAAATCTCAGCCAACTCCCGTACTTCCCGGATGACCTTAGGATCCTCCAGGTGGGGCGCAAAATCCTTGAGCCAAAAAATGCCATTGCGTTCAATCTGGCCCATATATTTCAGTACATCGAGGGGATCTGCCGTATTTTCAAAGGCGATCGGTTTGTTCGCCCCAGGCCGGGCATAGTCATTGGTGCGGGGCGCATATTTTGTCCCTGGGGTCGGGGCCAGTCCCAAATTCACCGTCCATTCAAATAAGGGCATGTGTAAATCTTTGACCACTTCCCGCAGGAGCGCCTCTACCCGTTCCTCTTCGACAGTCTCAATGACGATGATCGGATGAAACGCACAGATGAAGGTTTTTAAACTGTGAATGTTATCCAAAAAGCCCATGGTTCTCCCCAAACTCCCGACCCGACTTAGAGTAAATTGCGATAGAGCAAACGGAGTTCCTCGACTGTCTGGAGGTGATAAAGTTGATTTTCAATCATTTTGAGGCCGTGCAGACTGGGAATTTGTTGAATATCGGCAAAAATGCGATCTGCATCCTGGGGAAATTTGATGTCAAGGCCGTGGCGAATTTGATTCAGGAGACCCCGTCTCACACTACGATCAATTCCCTTTTTGACCAGCCGATTAAACTCAACCATTGAGGTTCCCCACAAAAACATTGGCCGTGAAAAGAAAACGGTATTTTGATCTTACGTTATTTTTCTAAACCGCTTCTAAATTTACGCTTTCGCCCCTGGCTCAGCAAAAATACAGGGACATTTCTTCACATATTGTCATGCTCAATTCACAAAGATAAAAATTCTAACGCCTGCCCCCACAGCTCCAAAGCAACCCTTAAGGTAAAAGAAGAAGCCAGCGTTTTGTCATCAACGACAATCCCCCTATGAACCACCAACCTTTTTCGACCCAAGGTAGTAGTGCTGCCTTTGAAAAAGAAGCCTTAGAACGCTTTCGTCAACTCACGGCCCTGCTTCCCAGTCGGTGCCAAATTTATCGTGAAGTCTGGGGCGAATCTACTGTCTTAACCCTAGATTTTGAGGCCTGCCCAACCCAACTGGCGACCGTAAAAGACCAGGCAATGATGTTGTTGTTAGTTGCTGACCATTTAGGGTTAGCCCAATCTCTATTGTTTCGCCTCGGGCCTAAAATTGAAGGCTGGATTAATTTTGCAACTACGGATTCCTAGGGAGTTGTCTCCCCCTTGAATTTAGGAAACGTGAGCAGTCAAACTAAGCATTAAGCAAGCAATTCAGTATGGTAACGCCTCAGATTCAAGTAACCCGTTGTCTACACACAGCAATTTTGGTGGCGGATGTGCAGCGGGCAGCGGCCTTTTATGATCGACTGCTGGGGCTGCCAAAGGTAGAACGACCCTTCAACTATGGTGGCGTGTGGTACCAATTACCCCAGATGCAGGTTCATTTGATCGAAGACCCGACGTTCCAGGCGAAATTAGCCAATCCAGAAAAGTTAGGTCGGAATCCCCACATTGCTTTCGGTGTGAAGGATCTGAATGCAGTGCGATCGCAGTTGGACGGAGAAAATTATCCCTATGAGATGAGCGCATCGGGGCGACGAGCCTTATTTTTGCAAGATCCAGACGGCAACGTGATCGAGGTTACGGAAGAGAGCTGAGGGGCTGCGACCAGAGGGTTTCCCTCGTTTGCTGCTGGTTGGCTGGGTTGATCCACACCAGTTCGGCTTTCGTCGGTCGGCCTTGGGTGAGGGTAATCACAGAAAAACTGTGGTGGCGATCGCCATTGTTGTAGGTTTGAATTCTGGGGACACGGGCGGCATTGAAATAGAGGGTTTCGTCTGAAAATTGGCATTGGGTGCGCAGGCGATCCTTGCGGTGCCGGAGGCTGTGGTGCATGTGGCCAAAGGTGACTAGGGGAATTGTCTTATTCTGACGGCGGGCGATCGCCAGGGCCAGGGCAAAATCCGGATCACCAAAATCACCCCCCAGGGGATTCCAATCGCGACCACACATATCTTCTGGTTCCGAACCCAATCCGGTAGGGCCATTATGTCCAAGAAAGATCAGAGTTTCGTACTGACAGGCCGCAATATTTTTCTCAATTAACGCGGTGGATTCCGTAAAGTCATGGATGCCATAGCGATCGCCATAGAATTTCTCATTCTTCCACTTTTCGCCCCCCCAACTAAAAGGCCGCGCCCCGACTACCGAAAGCTGAAATTCCGGTAAATCTAAATGGCCGTAGCCCACATGGGTTTCTCCTAGAATCTCTAGCTGGGCTTGCACACGGTCTTCTTTGGCATGGTCGTAGGGGGCTTTTTTGCGACCCCAATCAGAGGCGGTGTACCAGGCGTCATGGTTCCCTAAAATCACGGCTTTCGGGAAAGGAAGATCCGCCACTTGTTGCACTAATTTCACCGCTTCGTTGCCAAAATCCCCGACAAACAACACGAGATCTACCCCAAGAATCTCTAGGGCTTGGCGATCGCCAACGGCATCCCATTGGTCATGGACATCTCCCACCACGGCAATGGTTAGTGAACGGTTATCAATCATTAGTTATGCGGTCTCAAACTTAATTGCTGAGGGCTTTTAGGAAGTTTTGCAGCCCCCCAAGCAGTCCTGTTTTCTTAATTTTCGGTGCGGTGGGATTAGCCGCTTCCCCCGCTTCGGGTTCCACCGCCGCCAACAGCAGCCGCTCTAAATATTCGCCGAGGGGTTTGGTCGTTTCGCTGGCAATCAGTTCGTATTGGTCTGCTTCTTTTTCGAGATACACTTCCCACGCCGAGGGGTAAGAACGCCAAACCATCGCGCTTTCGTAGGGTCGGATGTAGTAGGCGGTTTCGAGGGTGCTGATAAACCGTTCCCGCAGTTGCCGCGCCGCATAGCCAATCCCGACAATGGACACATCCTCCAGTTGGGGAATCAGCATAATCACCGGGCGATCGCCTGCAAAGTTACAGAGCTTTTCGACCTGGGCAACTTCCACCGCCGACGGGCAGACAATAATAAAAATCTGGTCATCATCGCCGATTTTATTTTCGATCGGCGATCGCGATGTGCCGATATCCGTCACCTTAAAGGGAATTTCGCCCCAATCCCGGCGGGCCAAAGCTGCTGCTCCTGTATCCGGAAAGAAGATTTTCAGTCCCGAACCGTACTCTTCGACAAATAGTTGCGCCCAATTCCACGCCAGCGCTTGGGCCTGTAGGGCAATTTCAGGAAAGCATAATTCAATTAAAATCCGCCCACAGCCTGCTTCTAAACTGTTTAAGGTTGCGGCTTTCGCTTGTTCGAGGGTTTCTTCAAAGGATTGGGGCAGATTGGACATGGTTTACCGACGCACAACAGAACATCGATTCATTATCAAATGTTCCCCATACCTTCGTCAAAAGCTTTCTACGGATGACTTTAAATTTCCACAATCTTTGAGGCTCATTGAGTATGTTTCAATAAATGCCAATAATCACCCCAGTTGTGCATTGTTTTACTGACTCTATTTTTACTCTGACTTCCTCTGTCAATTCATCGGAGTTAACAAGGCATCGATATTTTTTAAGCCCTACCTTCTCTAAAATTCTATTATCGATGAGTTTTTTTCAATCAACGGGTGCTTGTAAAAGCGTTTTCTCACGAAGAACTTTCTCTGGAGAAATTAAATATTGAGAATCGTTATTTTTCATTATTTTACTAAAAAAATATGCTCTTTCTATCCTAGCTAGATTTTGTATTGTTAACGCTATCAAAGACCTAAAAAGTGCTGAACTTATTCTTTTTTATAAAAATCTTAGTCCTTGGTAAGCTTGCTCAATAGAAAAAGTGAGGCCAATACTTTCTAGGGTGACCATATCTCCGGCTTGATAGTTAGTGATCAGCCATTCTCCTGATTTATTCTTATGATACAAATCCATCTCAATGGCGGTAGAACTCACCAGTAAATAATCTTTTAAGACCGGATTTTGACGATAGAGTCTAAATTTGCCACCCCGATCATAAGCCTCAGTGCTTTTTGATAAAACTTCGACAACCAGACAAGGATATGTAATGAATTGGGTGGTGGACTGATCTCGCTCATCGCAGGTGACGCTGATATCTGGATAGGTATAGTTATGGCTGTTGGGAATTTTGATTTTGAGATCAGAATTTCCGGTTTCGCAACCGCTACCATCCAGATGATTAAAAAATAAACTCGACAGTCTCACGGCAATTAGACTATGGTTTTTGTTGCCGCCCCCCATGGCATAGATTTGACCATCGATATATTCATATTTTTCGGCTTGCTGTTCCTCCCAACGTAAATATTCGTCAGGAGTGAATCGGGGAAATTTTTCTTCAGCAATAACCATATAGTCTTTCTTGCAATCGGGATACTCACCGTTATAGCATTTCTGGAATCAAAGATACTTAAGCGGTATTAGATGACGAGCTAATGGTGCTTTTGGCAGACTAAAAAACGCGCATAATTGTCTTTTGCTTAAACCTGCTAAAAAATGCCATGGCAATCATTACTGAGACTTGATCAATATTTAAGGAACAGTCCTCCTTTACCCCAGGACGACACCTTCTTTAAGCGATGGTAATTTCTGGATCAAGATAGACATCTTGAATTAAATGAAAGAGTTTAACCCCTTCTGCCATCGGGCGTTGGAAGGTTTTACGACCAGAAATCAAACCACAACCACCCGCACGTTTATTGATCACAGCAGTGCGAATTGCTTGGGCAAAATCGTTTTCGCCGGAGGAGCCACCGGAATTAATTAAACCAGCCCGCCCGCCATAACAGTTCAACACTTGATAACGGGTGAGATCGATGGGGTGATCACTGGTGAGTTCGTCGTAAATTTTGGGGTGAGTTCTGCCGTATTTTTGGCCCGTCGCTTTGGCGATCGCCCCGTAACCGTTATTGGTTTCTGGTAATTTTTGTTTGATAATATCCGCCTCGATGGTTACGCCCATGTGGTTTGCTTGTCCCGTCAAATCCGCCGCCAAATGGTAATCCTTGTCCTGTTTAAACACATCGTTGCGCAGATAACACCAGAGAATCGTCGCCATTCCTAGCTCGTGGGCGCGGGCAAAGGCACGGCTAACTTCTTGAATTTGCCGACTCGATTCTGGAGAGCCAAAATAAATCGTTGCACCGACGGCGATCGCCCCCAAATTCCAAGCCTGTTCCACCGTCGCAAACATAATTTGATCCGCACCGTTGGGATAAGTCAGCAGTTCATTATGGTTCAGTTTGACGATAAACGGGATGCGGTGGGCATATTTGCGGGACATCATCCCCAACACGCCGAGGGTCGTCGCCACGCCGTTACACCCCCCTTCCATCGCCAGACGGACAATATTTTCGGGGTCAAAATAAATCGGGTTTGGGGCAAAGGAAGCCGCCCCGGAATGTTCAATCCCCTGATCAACGGGCAAAATTGACAAATAACCCGTATTCGCCAACCGTCCCGTACCGAACAGTTGTTGCAAGGAACGTAAGACTGGAGTGGGGCGATCGCTCTGGGCATAGACCCGTTCCACGATATCCGCCCCGGGGAGAGTGAGCAGATTTTGATTAATTTTCGCGCTGTGACCCAAGAGACTTTCTGCTTCCTCTCCAAGCCAAGCTGCAATTGATTTTTCGGCAGAAATGGTCGTCGTCATGGTGAAAAATGTGGGGACTTGCTACAGTTCCGTTGTAACACTTCTGCCAAAGTGGGCTGCCCTGAGGATCATGGATAATAAACGAAGTTATCTTTTGTTTAACCGATCAAAATGGCCCTGCAAGTTTACGGCATTCCCACCTGCAACACCTGTAAAAAAGCCTTGAAATGGCTAGAAACAGCCGGAATTTCCTACGAATTTATCAATACCAAAGAGCAACCTCCCAGCAGAGAGGCGATCGCCCAATGGGTCAGTGACCTCGGCAGCAAACCGATGCGCAATACTTCTGGGCAAGCCTACCGCGCCTTGGGAGAAGAAAAGAAAACCTGGGATGACAACCAGTGGATCGAAGCTTTTAGTCAAGATGCGATGCTCTTAAAACGGCCTTTGTTCGTGCGGGATAACAAAGCGGTCTTGGTGGGATTTCGGGCCAGTGAAGCGGAACTAAGCGATCGCCTCGGTACTCAGTAAGCCTTTAAAATAATCTTGAAATCCCGCTGAATCTATAACCTATCCCTATGCTTGAAACCCGCACACCCCCCTGGGGCAAAGTCACGATTCTCGAAGAAGGCGATCGCTACCGCATTAACCGCATCGAAGTGAAACCCGGTCACCACATCAGCACCCAAATGCACTACCATCGCAGCGAGCATTGGGTCGTCGTTTCCGGGACAGCGAAGGTGATTTGCAACGACCAAGAAATTATCTTGACTCCCCGCCAATCTACCTATGTCCCGATGAATACCAGGCACCGGGTCGAAAATCCAGGGGTCATTGATCTGGTGATGATCGAAATTCAAAACGGCGAATTTTTGGGAGACGAAGATATTATTCGTTTCGAGGATCGCGATTCTGCCTAGCTCCACCCCGACGCCACCGAGCAAAAATATCTGACTTTCGACTAGGGAACCGATATGCTTAGTGGTTGTACTTCCGAGGATTACCGCGATTGATGGGTAATGTTACGCTAAATTCTGCTTTAATTTCTCCCCCTGTAACCCTGGCGGATGTGCCCTTATCCCGTCCGGTAAAGTTGGGAGTCTTGGCCTCCGGTAGCGGCAGTAATTACGGGGCGATCGCCAAGGCCATTACCGAAAATCAACTCAAGGCGGAAATTCCGATTCTGATCTACAACAACCCCAAAGCAAAGGTTTTAGAACGGGCCGCAACATTTGGCACGAAAACCCAACTGATTAACCACCGGGATTTTGCCTCCCGGGAAGCCTGTGACCAAGCGATTTTAGAAGTCTTGCGATCGCACGGGGTGGAATGGGTAATTATGGCGGGTTGGATGCGCATCGTTACGGATGTTTTGCTCACTGGCTACGAAAATCGCATCCTGAATATTCACCCCAGTCTATTGCCCAGTTTTAAAGGGATTCGCGCTGTGGAACAAGCATTGGCGGCTGGCGTAAAAGTGACGGGCTGTTCGGTACATTTTGCTAGCCCAGAAGTTGATAGTGGCGACATTATTATGCAGGCGGTGGTGCCCATTTTGGCCGATGACACTCCTGAAACGCTCCATGCCAGAATTCAAGTGCAAGAACACCGCATTTTTCCGGCGGCGATCGCCTTAGCTGTGTCCCAATATTCCTAGAAATTTCCCATCAAGCCCATGTCTGATCTGATTGCCCAGTTTAAAAATCGCCTGATTATTTCCTGCCAAGCTCCCGCTGATTCTCCCCTCCATGACCCTGAAATGATTGCGGCGATCGCCCAAGCTTGCGTCAATCAAGGGGCCGTTGGGGTTCGCATCGATAGCCCTGACCACATCCGCGCTGTACGCGCAAAATTACCCAATATTCCGATCATTGGCCTCTGGAAACGCACTTTTCCGGGATCGGAAGTCTACATTACACCGCACCTAGAAGATGCCCTCGCGGTGGTGGCAGCCGGCGCTGATATTGTGGCGATCGACGCCACAAACCGACCACGGCCCAATGGAGAAACCCTCGCGGATCTGATTGCCGGGATTCACCAGCAAACAGGTAAATTGGTGATGGCGGATCTCGACACCTACGAAAATGCTCAATGGGCCGCCCAAGCTGGTGCTGATATTTTGGGGACGACCCTCTACGGCTACACGGGGGAAACCAAAGATTTAACGCCCCCTGGTTTTGGGTTGCTCGAAAAACTTGTCCAGGATTTTGACCAGCCGATCATCTGTGAAGGAGGCATCCACACCCCAGAAATGCTGCAAAAAGCCTTCCAATTGGGAGCTGATAGCGTCGTTGTTGGGACAGCGATTACCGGTGTTGATCTCTTGGCACAAAAATTTTGTCAGGCGATCGCCCCAGGCCACCCATGAGTAAAATTCAGATATACAAATTAGAGGTTCACCAATGGGCCTAAAAAGTTATCTTCAGACCCTGGGCGATCGCACCCTCCACAGCACTGCCATCCGTGTCGCCCTAATTGTGGGCACTGTGATTTTTTGCATTAACCACGGTAGTGCCTTTCTCCATGGGGCAATGACCCGGACCCGTTGGACGTCCATGGTTTTGACCTACTTTGTACCTTACTGCGTTAACCTCCATGGCCAAATAGCCAGCCGGATGCGCCAGCAAGCCAAAGTCCACCCCTCTTCCGAGCCATAAAGATTTAGAGCCACTTTTTTATTAGTTTGGGGATTGCACCGATGCGCTTGACAATCTATTTCCGAGCCTTAGGCGATCGCACCTTTCGACCAACGGCGATCCGGGTTGCCCTGTTTGTGGGGACTGTCCATTTTTGCATCAACCATGGTGTTGCTGTGTTGAATGGCACCATGACCAGTACCCGCTGGCTGGCGGCGGCCATAACCTACTGTGTGCCCTACTGTGTCAATGTCCATGGCCAATTGGTCAGCCGACTGCGAGCCGAAGCTGAAGCGGCCCAGGAGAGTTCCCAAGCAGATCCCCAAAAATTGACGTCGTAACTGGCATCAAAGTTAAGGGGTTAATAGGTATGTTGGCCTTTATTGGCCGCTTCTTTTTGCCAGCATTTTTCTAACAGGTTGATTTTATAGAGATACCAAAACCGATTCGGGTTCCATACGGTATGCCGATCTGTGTGTCCCACGGGTTGATTGAGATATTGAAATACAGGATCGACTAGGTGCCTAATTTTGAGCCACATAGACAGCATCCTCACCTTAGATAATATTTTTTGAATCGAAAAGCGGCGGTACATCACGAAACGCCTGCCCTCAAAATCTTGCTATGTCTTTAATGTGCCAAATTCCCAGGCGAAGCCAAAGGGATGCTTTTTTGGGGAGGATGCTCATTTTTGCGAAAATATCCCCTAATTTGTCCTAATAATTCCTTTTTTGCCAACATAAACTTGATAGAAAATGTTGTAAAACTAGGTCAGGATGTAATATTTCTTTGGATAGTTACTATTTGTTGAAATATTACTTATTCGAGCAAAGAGAGTTTTTGCCAGGCAGTTTTTGGATAAAGGCGATCGCCAGCCGGTTGCAAAATTTCCGTGAGAATTTCTAGGGAATCCACGAGGCGCGGCCCTGGTCGGTTGAAATAAGCGTTGCCATCGCAGATAAATAGCTGATCATTTTGCACAGCTTGTAATTGTTTCCACTCAGGGTGCAACTCCAAGTCGGCGAACATTTCCTGGCGGGTACGTTCGAGGTCGAAACCACAGGGCATCACCACCACCACATCGGGATCACTGGCCAAGAGGGTTTCCCAACTGATGTAGGGGGAATGTTTGCCTGATTTTCCTAAAATATTCTCGCCGCCCGCAAGTTCAATGAGTTCCGGGAGCCAATTACCGCCGCCCATGAGGGGATCAATCCATTCAATGGCTGCTACCCGGGGCCGTTTTGCTAAAGTCTTGCCTCGTTTTTGGCAAGCTTGTACCCGCTGTTGTAGATCCTGCAAAACGGGTTGAGGATCACGGTTAAACTGCTGGGCAACACGGCGAATATCCTGGTAAACGTCCGCTAGGGTATTGGGCTGGAGCGAAATCAACTGCGGCGGATGATCACTCAACTGGGCGATCGCCTTTTGCACATCGGCCAGGGTGACGGCACAAACATCGCACTGATCTTGGGTGACAATGTGGGTGGGTTGTAGGGCTTGCAAGACATCGAGCTTCACTTCATAGATCCCCAAGGCTCCTTGGAGTAAGGCCAAAACTTCTTGGTCAATTTCGCCGCTGGGACGTTCTGAATCGAGGCGGGCAGCGGTACACACGGGGCGATCGCCAATCTCTGGGGGATAGTCGCATTCGTGGCTCCGGCCCATCACGTCCGGAGTTAAACCCAGACAATCTAAAATTTCGGTGGCACTGGGCAAGAGCGAAACAATCCGGTAGGAAGCAACCATGAATAAAACACAATCGATGAACTACTGCTCATTGTAGCGGTGTCTTTTTTGGCACGATGTGGGCCGCTTGTCCCTAGAGGTTTTGGTGGTGGTGATTAATGCGATCGCTAATTTGGCTCACCAATTGGGAGATTTTTTGATTTTTCGTCAGTAACTGACCAATTTTGTCGCAACTGTACATCACCGTAGTGTGGTCTTTGCCACCGAACAGTTCACCAATGCGGGGCAAGCTGAGATCGGTGTGTTGGCGCATCAAATACATTGCAATTTGCCGGGCCGTACTAATTTCCCGTCGTCGAGAAGCCCCCTTCAAATCTTCAATGCTCACCCCCGTGGCTTCGGCGGCAATTTGCAAGATCACATCCGGGGCCGCCGGAGCATATTCCACCGTCGGGTTCAAAATGGGGGCGAGGTTTTCCACCGTCATCGGCAACCCAGAGATCGCAATGTGGGTCACTGCCCGCAGGAGCGCCCCCTCCAATTCGCGGATATTCGCCGTGTAGTGGGTGGCGATATATTCAATCACCGAGCGGGATAGGTTTAAATTTTCCGCCTCAGCCTTTTTCTGGAGGATCGCCATCCGGGTTTCCAGGTCGGGGGGTTGGATGTCAGCAATCAGACCCATAGAAAAACGGGAAGACAGCCGTTGTTGCAAGCCTGGAATCTGATGCGGTGGGCGATCGCTCGCGAGGACAATTTGTTTACCCGCTTCGTGGAGAGTATTAAAGGTATAGAAAAATTCTTCTTGGGTGTATTCTTTCCCTTCGATGAACTGAATGTCGTCTACCAGTAAGATATCGGCGGTGCGGTAATGCTCCCGGAACGTTTGCAGACTATCCTTGCGAATCGCAACAATTAAATCATTGGTAAATTGCTCCGTGGAAACATAGAAAATCTTCGCATCCGGCTGGGTATCCAAACGGTAATGGCCGATCGCCTGCATCAGGTGCGTTTTTCCCAGACCCACCCCCCCACAGAGCACCAGGGGATTAAAATCCCGCCCCGGTGATTCCGCCACCGCTAAGGCCGCCGCATGGGCCATGCGATTGGTTGGGCCAACCACAAACCGTGAAAAGGTATATTTCGAGTTGAGTTCTGGGGTCTTTTTGCCTGGACGGGTCGATTGGCCACTGCGGGAACTATAGAAACTCTGGGTCGCTGCGAGGGTATTCCCTTCTGGAGAAGTGAGGCGTACCTTAACGGGCTGCTGCAATAATTCGGCGATGGTTTCGGTAATCAACGCACCATAGTATTTCTGGATATGGTTCAGGACAAAGGCATTTGGGGCACAGAGTACGATTTCATCCTCTCGCCACTGTTGGATCGCCGTCGGCTGAATCCAAGTTTCGTAGGTGGGACGACTCAGTTGTTGTTCAAGTTTTGTCAGGACTTCTTGCCAAAGCCATTGGGGATCTTGCGCCACAGATTTCAAATAAAATAAACAATATTGAAAAAAGTTAGTCTTTTAATTGTAAACACATTCTTTTCTTTCCATGCAACAAAGTTATCGTCTTATTAAAAAACAAGAGCAATGGCATTTTGGCAGTGAAGCAGAACTGGAAAATTTTATCTGGGATAATCTGAAAGATATTTTTGATCTCACTCCTCTCAAGAGACAGCATTACATCGACAATAACATTTGCGATATCTTGGCCATTTCCAAAAATAAAGAACTGGCAATTATAGAACTTAAAAATGCAGGAGATCGGCATGTTATTCAACAGTTAACGAGATACTATTATGCCACTTCAAAACAGAAGCCATTCTCAGATAAAATAGATTATGACCAGCCTGCAATCTTAATTATTATTGCTCCTACATTTCACGATGAAACCTTAATTAACTGCTTATATCACAAACTTGCATTTGAATTATTTCAATTTTCAATAGTCGGTGACTTGCATCCACAATTCAAATTGAAGAAAATCAAAGAAGATGCTATTCACTGTTTTGAAACACCTCTTAAACCAAAGCTAGAGGGTAATCACGAAATCTCACCACCATCACAAGCTTTTTTGAACATACTAGCTCGTTGTGAAAAAAACTATGACACTCATCTTATTTTGAAAATCAGAGAAAAGATACTAGCATTTGATCATAGAGTCTGTGAAATCAAACGAACCCCTAACTTATTTTTATTTGGAAAAAATGAAAAGGACTTCTGTATTGATTTAAGGTTTATCAAAAGAAAATTATTTAAGGATTTTTTTCGTTACGAGTTAGAAATATCTTTCCGCCTACCTATTTCATTCTCAAAGCCCTATAGATTCAGTCGATATACTCTGACGAGTTCACATTTTCAAATGTATCCTCTTATTGAAAGTTTTAAGATAGAAGGGAATCTTAATCGCTTCCACTTAGAAAGAAATACACAAGGGAAGAGCAAAGGATGGATGGGAGGTGCAACATCTCATTTGTTGAGTTTCTATATATATGATTTTTTGTATGCAGAACTTGATCTTGACTGTGAGTGGAATCCAGATGAGTTATCAAAACATCTTGTAAAATATTGCACAATGGAAAACCTGCCTAATCCCCTCGATAGTGCGGAATCTCTTTTGATGTTTTTGGCAGAAATAGCATTGAAACTATGGGTGAAAAAGTTTGAAGTTATCAATTAACATCAAACTCCTTTAGAGCAGGGACAAAGTTATGATTTTCGTGACTGGGGCGACTCAGCTTCAGTAGGGCAAACCGTTGCAGAGGTGTTAGAGCTTGCCATTGATCGGGAGTAATTTCTACGTTGCAACTGCGGGCTTTTTCAAGCACTTGGGCGGGAATTTCCGTTTGTAGCCAAGGGGGATTTGGGTCAATGGCTAGGACTTTGGCTGGTGTGCCAGTTTTCTCTGTAATCAGACCTTGGAGTGTTTCGTGGTAGAACTGCACCTCAGCAGGGGTTTCACAGGGCATCTGAATCAATTGCGTTTTTTCGGCCTCTGTGAGTTTGTGCCAATGGTCGAGTTTCATTTTGACGCCACAGGTATCGAGTTTGTAGCGCATGATCATCGGAATGCAGCGCAGCGATGCAATGAAGTCCTGCTCGAACCCAAAAAAATCTGTCATGGGATTTTGCCTCAGTAAAAGTTTGAGAATTTACATCTCCCTAAATCCCTCTTATGAAGGGGGACTAAGAGTTCTTTTTTACTCCCGGTGCCACTCGGTAATGCCGCCTGGTTTGTCCACCAGCACAATTCCTTTTTCGGTGAGTAAATCCCGGAGGCGATCGCCTTCTGCATAGTTTTTATTGGCGCGGGCGTCTTTGCGCTGTTGGATCAAGTCTTCAATTTCAGCATCGGTTAAACCAGCGACCTGTTGCTTTGTTTCCGGGACAAAACCGAGGATATCGGCCAATTCCTTAAGGGTGAGCCAGAGGGAGGCGAGAATTTGCGGATTTTGCTGAAGTTTACCTTCGTGGACGAGGATATTCCTTTCTTTTTTCAGTTCCTTCGCCAATTCAAAAAGAATCGCCAGTCCACCGGAAAAATTGAGATCATTGTCAACAATCGCTTTAAATTTCGCCAGGATGCCCTTGTCCGCAGTGATATTGTTCGTATCCAAAT
The DNA here is from genome assembly GCF_963876085.1 of Synechococcus sp. BDU 130192. NCBI lineage: Bacteria > Bacillati > Cyanobacteriota > Cyanophyceae > Synechococcales > Synechococcaceae > Synechococcus > Synechococcus sp. BDU 130192. The sequence goes on from NZ_CAWNNO010000044.1 coordinate 162,787, forward strand.
GTTCTGCCCCAAATAGCAGCGCATCATTAAGGGTTTCCCAGCCCTTGGTCGCAGCGGTGAGGGCTTCGTCGGTGAAATCCAGGGGCTTGGTGTAGTGGGCCTGGAGGATGAACAAACGCACGGCCATCGGGTCATATTTTTGCAGGAGGTCGCGGATCGTGATGAAGTTGCCGAGGGATTTGGACATTTTTTCCCCTTCCACCTTCACCATGCCATTGTGCAGCCAATATTTTGCTAAAGGCTGACCCGTGGCGGCTTCCGACTGGGCGATCTCGTTTTCGTGGTGCGGGAAAATCAAGTCACTGCCCCCCACATGGATATCAATGGTTTCCCCAAGGCGATCGCGCACCATCGCCGAACATTCGATGTGCCAACCGGGACGACCAGCACCCCAGGGAGAATCCCAGGCGGGTTCCCCTGCTTTGGCGGCTTTCCAGAGGGCAAAATCGAAGGGGTCATGTTTTTTCGGCGCATCAGGATCTTCTGTGACGCGACCGCTGGCCCCCGCTTGCATATCATCTAATTTGCGGCCAGAGAGTTTCCCATAGCCATCAAACTTGCGCACCGCATAGTACACATCCCCCTGGGAGGCGTAGGCAAAACCCCGTTGTTCTAGGTCGTGGATCAGCTTTTGAATGCCGTCTAAACTGTGGGTTGCCCTAGGATATTCGTCGGCGGGTTGAATGTGGAGCGCTTCCATATCCTCGAAATAGGCTTCGATAAATTTTTCGGCGATCGCCCCCATGGAACTTTTTTCTGCCCGCGCCCGATTGAGGATTTTGTCGTCAATATCGGTGAAATTTTGGATGTAATGCACCTCATAGCCTGACCATTGCAAGTAACGTCGCACCACATCCCAGATCAAACAGGTGCGTGCGTGACCCAGGTGGCAATAGTCATATACCGTAATCCCACAGCAGTACATCCGCACCCGATTAGCTTCGAGGGGTTCAAAGGGTTCAGAACGGCGATGGAGGGTATTGTAAAGACTGAGGGACATGGTAAGCACTGGCGTTGAGCGTGTTTCATTCTAACCCACGATTGCCCAGGGAATTCAATCCCCATTGAGTCCTGCCGTTACAGTTTTTTGAACCTAGGCGATCGCCCCAAAAGACGGTGTTAGGTTGAAGGTAATTCTTCTCCTGGAGGTCAGCCCATGGCCACTTCATCATCTCGTAAACCGTTGTCCCAACGTTCCCTCACCCTCCTCCTCAGTGGTTGTTTGTTGGGGGGACAGATCCTTGCGGGTTGTCAGATGGCCTCCCAGAGAACTTCAGACACAGGGATGGATGCCATGGCCCCCCAAGTGGCAGAAACGGAGTCCATGCCGGTGATGCCACCCCCCGATGGAGACATTCCCCAGGAAGTGCCGGATCTCTCCCAAGAAGATTACAACCTCATCCGCGATAATCCTTTCCAATTGGTGCGCACCGAACCTCTATCTACCTTTGCCCTTGATGTAGATTCTGGGGCCTATAGTAATGTCAGGCGCTTTTTAGATGATGGTCAGCTTCCTCCCGCTGATGCGGTGCGCCTGGAGGAGATGATTAACTATTTCACCTACGACTATCCCGCTCCAGACAATCAACCCTTCGCCATCAACACTGAACTCTCCCAAGCCCCTTGGCAACCCCAGCACCAACTCCTTCGCATTGGTATTAAGGGCCAGGAAATTGAAAATGAGGCTCTCCCCCCCAGCAATTTGGTGTTTCTCTTTGATGTGTCGGGGTCGATGAATGATCCCGATAAATTGCCGCTTCTCAAGTCAGCGTTTCGGTTATTAGTGAACGAGTTGCGCCCAGAGGATCGCGTTTCCATTGTGGTGTATGCCGGGGCAGCGGGTTTAGTCTTGCCCTCGACGTCTGGAGCCGAAAAAGAAACCATTCTGGCGGCCTTGGATAACTTAGAAGCAGGGGGTTCCACAGCGGGTGGTGAAGGCATTGAACTGGCTTACCAGGAGGCGGCGGAAAACTTTCTCGATAATGGCAATAACCGAATTATTCTGGCCACCGATGGGGATTTTAATGTGGGGATGTCCAGCGATGCAGAACTGATTCGTCTGATCGAACAAAAGCGGGAACAGAATATTTTTCTCACGGTGCTGGGCTTTGGTACAGGCAATCTCAAGGACGCCAAGATGGAGCAGCTCGCCAATAACGGTAATGGCAATTACGCTTACATCGACAACATCCTTGAAGCGAAAAAGGTGCTAGTGACGGAAATGGGCGGCACGCTTTTAACTTTGGCAAAGGATGTGAAAATTCAGGTGGAATTTAACCCGGCCCAGGTGCAAGCTTATCGTCTGTTGGGTTACGAAAATCGTCTGTTAGCGGCCCAAGATTTTAACGACGACACCAAGGATGCGGGGGAATTGGGGGCTGGCCATGCGGTGACGGCTCTCTATGAAATTGTGCCGGTGGGTGTTGACTCGCCCGTGGAGTTGCCGACGGTGGATGATTTGAAATACCAAGAAACGCAATCCAATTCGGGGAATTTTGCGGGGGAATTGCTGCAATTGAAGCTCCGCTATAAACCCCCCACTGGCGATAATTCGGCACTGATCACCCAGGCGATCGCCAACGACAGTACACCCTTAGGTCAAGCCTCTCCAGATTTTCGGTTTGCGGCGGCGGTGGCAGAATTTGGGATGCTATTGCGGGACTCCCCCTACCGTGGCGAAAGTTCCTTTGATCAAGTTTTAGAACTGGCCCAGGGCAGCAAAGGAGCAGATCCCGAAGGCTATCGCAGTGAATTTATCCAACTGGTCAAAACGGCCCAAGCTTTGAAATTTTAAGGAAGAAGGCCGACGCAGTTTTTTGTTCTCCCGTAGGTTGTGGGTCAGGCGATCGCCAAGTGCATAGGGTCTGCTACCCGGCCACTACATAGCACCACGAAATGAAACATATCCTTCGGAGAACAACTCAATGAAAATCACACGACGTACCATTGGCAAAGGTTTAATGCTTGGCACCATGATTTTAATGGGGAGTAGCTTTAGTGCTAACGCAGCACCGCCACCCCCTAGCGGTTGCCCGACCGGCTGGGCCCCCCGTCCCCAGGAAGTAAATTTCCAGCTTGGCCCTTGCTTACCCGGTACCATTGCCACGCCTCTACCAAGTCCTCAGCAGGCTCAACCCAAACCTCTGACCTGCCCAGAAGGTTGGCAACCCCGGCCCCAGGAAGTGAATTTCCAACTTGGCCCTTGTCTACCCGGCACTATTGTGACCCCGACTCCCCAACCCCAGGCGGAACTTCTCCTTCCTGCTATTCAAAAAATGCATTTGGGTCTGCCCGGAAGATAACTCACAAAAAACAAGATCACCATGGTGCTGTTTTCTGAAAACTTTGACCGGGGTGATCTTATTTCTTGATTTGATTTAAGCGAGTTCAAAGGAACAGTTCGGTGACCTAAGCAACATCCGTATAGGCTTCAAAATCCATAAAAGGAGAACTATAGGGCTCCAGATCCATGAAAGGAGAGCTCAAAAACTCCTCTGCTTTGATGGGACGACTAAACAAAAAGCCCTGGATTTCATCACAGTTAAATCGCGTCAAAAATTCCAACTCTCCCTCATCTTCAACCCCTTCAGCAACTACCTTAAGGTTGAGATTGTGAGCCATTTCGATAATTGCGGTGATAATCGTTGCATTAACACGGTTTCGATGAATCCCATGGATAAAGGAGCGATCTAGCTTGAGGGTATCAAAGGAAAACTGCTGCAAATAGCTTAAAGAAGAATAACCCGTGCCAAAATCATCTAAAGCAATTTTCAAACCCAAAGACCGCAAGGCCTTTAAACGTCGTATCGATACTTCCCCATTGTTCACGAGGGTGCTTTCTGTCAATTCCAGTTGGATATCTTGGGGTTGCAATTGATTGTTGATAATAATTTGGCTGAGGCGATGGTGCAGATTGAGTTGGGTAAATTGTTTTGCCGAAAGATTGATCGACATATAAAAGTCCTTGAGGCCCGCAAGTTGCCAACGACGCAATTGGCAACAGGCTTCTTCCATGACATATTCCCCAATCGGGATGATCAAACCGGTTTCTTCGGCCAGGGAAATAAATTGATTGGGCAAAACCAAACCACGGGTTGGGTGAAACCAGCGTAGGAGGGCTTCGGCACCAACCACCTTGCCCGTTTGCAAGTTCATCTTCGGCTGGTAAACAACTTCGAGTTCGTTGCGTTCGAGAGCTTGCCGCAGATCGGCTTCGAGGGAAACCGTATTTAAGCGGCCCACGTTCATTGCGACGGAATAAAAGGCGTGTTGATTGCCCCCTTGTTTTTGAACTCGCAACATGGCTGTGTGGGCATTACTGAGCAGTTCATCAAGGGTAATGCCATCTCTGATGTAGAGGGCGATGCCGATGCTGAGGCTGATAAAGACATCCTGTTGGTCTTCTGTGGTAAAGGGGGAGCTAAAGGCCGCGAGGATTTCTTCGGCAATATTGACGACTTCGTGGCGATGTTCTAGGGGATGAAGAATCGCACAAAATTCTGAAGTGTTGAGACTAACGACAGTGCCGTATTTCTCTAAGGTTTGTTGTAGGCGATCGCCTACCTGCTTGAGTAAAGCGCTGACAATACCGTGGCCAAGGTATTCGTTAAGGAGTTGAAAGCGGTCTAGACCAATGGAGAGAAGCGGAGTGGAGGGCACTGTCTCACTATCTTCTTGACCGAGGGGTAGCTGTGCCACCACTTTTTCAAAAGCATAGGTAATCCTATTTTGATTCGGTAGACCGGTGAGACTATCTTTCTCACTCAGTTGGTTTAACTGCTCGGAATAGTATTGTTTGACCTTGGAGTATTTATTGAGACGTACTTCGACAGCCTTGAGGAGTTCTGCAGCTTGGATCGGTTTCATCAAATAATCATCGGCTCCGGATGCCATTCCCTGGCGGAGTTGCTGACCCTCTGCTTGGGCCGTCAAAAAAATGAAGGGAATCATTTCCGTTGCTTCTTGTTGCTGGAGCCGTGCCAAAACGTCATAACCGCTCAAATGGGGCATCATCACATCACAGATGATAAGATCCGGGTGATATTCCTTGACTGCCTGAATTCCTTTTTCACCATCACTCGCTTCGATAACGATGTAGCCAGCATTTGTAAGAATTCTTCGAGTCAGTTTACGGATAACGTAGTCGTCTTCAATGACGAGAATCGTCGTGATTTCTCCGGGATTTTGCAGGCCAGAGGAAACATCATTTTGAGCAGGAAGGTTGTTAGGAGACATATTCACTCAGCATCTCAGGGCGTTGGTGGAACATTTTTTCGGGGAAAGAAACCTAGCTATTTGCCATCAGATAATTGGATGTTCGCTGTTTCTGTAAGGATGTTTTCTTTCATTAAGTGCCACAATCATTGCGCTGTAGATGCCAATTGCTATCTCAAAAATGTTGGAGGTTCGGGGTCAAACCTCGGACTAGCGGGGTGGCTACGCGCGAAAAATGTTGGCTCGCTTTAATTTTGGTTTATGAAAATCAAAGGCGTTATGTGTAGAAATGTAACACGGTGATGGGAAAAAAGTAAATCTGGGGTATCTGCTCTAATTTTTTTTCGTGGAAAATTAAAACCAAAAGATTGCTTTCGCTAAGGGGATTGTCTATTTCTGTTGGGCGATCGCCACAGTCGTTTCGGGCAAGGTCGTCAACAGGGGTAGGCGATCGCGCTGTTGAAACAAAATAAAAGCCGCCACCGCCAAGAGAAAATACCCAAAGCCCTTTTGGAGTTGTTTTGCATTGAAATAGCGACCACTGTAGCCGCCGAGCAAAATTCCCAGGCTCGCCACAAAGGTAAAGTTCACCATCAGATGCCAATCAAAAACCACATCAGCCTGGCCAAAGTAACCCAGGAATCCGGCGATCGCATTCATCACAATAATCACCAGGGAAGTGCCCACCGCCTCTTTCATTTCCGTTTTACCGAGTAACACCAGGGCGGGCACAATCGCAAAGCCCCCACCAACTCCCACTAGCCCCGTCAAAATGCCAATCCCCAAACCTTCCGTGAGCAACCACAGCCAACAGTAACGGCACACCGGGGCCGGATAATCTTCAAGGTGTGGCTCATTTGCTTGGTGGGCGATCGCCTTGCTGCTTTTACGAATCATAAAAATCGCCGCGATCAACATCATCACCGCAAACAGCAATAGCTGCACCGTCCCTGTGATGAAGGGCAACCGGGTTAACTGCGCTCCCAGGAAAGCCCCGACCATGGTCGCCGAGCCAAAAATTCCTGCTTTTTTCAAGTTAATATTCCCCTGTCGCCAGTGGGGCACCAACCCCACGGCACTGACAATGCCGACGATAAACAACGTCATGGCGATCGCACTTTTTGGGTCAACCCCCATCACATAGACCAAAATCGGCACCGCCAACACCGAACCACCGCCCCCCATCAAGCCCAGACTGATTCCAATACAAGCCGCTAAAAAATATCCCAAGAGCTGCATCATATCCTCCAAAAAAAAGCCCCCAGCAACTGTGGGGAGCAATGTCGTTCGTTAAACTTATTTGACTCGGTTGTAGGGGAGACGGGCCAAAATTTTCGCCATGCCGCAGAAGCCCGTAAAGCCCGCAAACATCAACCCAGAGCCGACAAATCCGGTGAGGAGCAAAAACCAAGGGGAGACAAACGCACTTAGTAATGTACCGACAAGGACTAGACCCCCGGCGACAATTTGCACCTGGCGCATCATCGGTAAAGGCGCTTTTTTATCTTCGTTGTAGGGCAAGTTAGCGCCCTTCCAGGCCGTAAATCCGCCGTCAAAATGGGCAACTTGGTAATAGCCTGCCGCAAAGAATAATTCTGCCGCCCGTCGGGAGCGATTGCCGCTTTGACAATAAAGGATCACATTTTTCGTTGTCTGGGGCACGGTGTCTACGGTTAAGCGAGACAGGGGAATATTTTGCGCCCCCGCCACGTGTTCTCTCGCGTATTCAGCCTGTTCGCGCACATCGAAAACGACGGTATTGGGAGAATTGACCTGGGCGGCAAACTCGGCGGGTGAAAGTTCAAGTAATTGTTGTTGGGTAGTAGTCATTGCACTAAAAAAAATGGTGATGATTGGGTGTAATCCGAGACGAAAAATGGCTTGCTTGCCAGGGAAAAAGAGTTAAACATTGCCACAGGCTTGGTTTGCGGGCACTGCTTCCATAATCTTTTTCGGGTCGGGGAGATTGAGGTTATCCATCAGGTGAACAAAGGCTTGGCGATCGCCTTTGAGGCGGGGGTTAAATTGCTTTTCTTCAGCGATGGTCGAAACCATTTGCCCACGATAATCATGGCCCGGATAAACCAAGGTTTCGGGGGGTAAACGAAATAGTTTTTGAATCGAATCGTAGAGGGTGCCCGCGTCACCACTCTGGAAATCGGTACGGCCACAGCCCCGGATAAACAAGGCATCCCCCGTGAATAGATGGGTGCCATTCGCTAAAAAGGCCATATGACTATCGGTGTGTCCCGGGGTGGCGATCGCCTGAATTTCGATGGAACCGACATTGAGCACTTCCCCATCGGTAACGGAACGATCCGCACAGGCGACTTCTGCCCCCTGGGGGACAATCCCCAAACAGTTCGTTTTTTCCCGGAGCCGACTCGTCCCCGTCACATGGTCAGCATGGACATGGGTTTCGAGACAATACTTTAACGTCAGACCCAGTTCTTGCAGAAGCTTAAGATCCCGCTCCACTTGCTCAATCACGGGGTCGATCAAGGCCGCCTCACCACTTTCAGGATCAGCCACAAGATAAGTGTAGGTATAGGTTTCGTAGTCAAAAAGTTGGCGAAAGAGCATGGTTCACAAAGACAGCAGCTGAGTGACTAAGCTGGTCGTTAAATATGAGTATATCACTAAAAAGTAATTTATCAATAGAAAATTTTAGGCTTTTTTTAGGTTTCTGGGGGAAATTTCCCCTCGCTCCCCCCGTTTAAATGCCTATACTCATGGTGACGGGGCCAGTCCACCAAAAATCTAAATTCTGCCCATCATTGGACTATTACCCCGCAAATCAAGGGTGTAGGAGTGGAGTTTGTTACATTCAGAAGCGCCATTCCGCCCTATGGTAGACCTAGGCAAAAATTCTGGAAATTTTTGTAAAAAAGGGGTTCTTTTCCTGTTTGATCTTGGGGTGTTCTTTTTTTTAACAACCCTAAGCAATGCTCCCCCTGGGGTGACTCTGCTGTTCAACGATGCACCATTATGCTGATCAACCCATTTCGTCGTCCTTTCCGCAAAAACCTCCGGGCCTATCCACGACCAATGGCAGTCACTAAAAATCACCCACAACATCGCCTCAACCATTGGCTCAAATGGATGATGCCGGGCCTCTCGGTCAAGCGATGGCTCTTGATGAGTGCTTTGGGGGTTCTATTTACGGCGTTGGGGTTGGCGATTTGGCTGAATTTAACCCCTGTTTCCCGGCTGTTGGCTTTGATGGGCGCACTCCTGCAATGGTTAACGGCGGTGGTTCCGAGTAATATTTCTGGGCCAGTGGCGATCGCCGCCGGTTTGAGTCTGATTTTCTGGGGCCAAAATCGTACCTTTGGGGCAATTACCACGGTGCTAAATCCCGATGGAGACGAAGAATTAGTTGATATGCTCCACAACCACCGGCGCTTAAATAAGGGGCCGAAAATTGTTGCTATTGGTGGTGGGACGGGTCTCTCTACCCTATTGCGGGGCCTCAAAAAATACAGCAGCAACATTACCGCCGTGGTGACCGTGGCCGACGATGGTGGTTCTTCGGGACGACTGCGCCGGGAAATCGGTGTGCTGCCGCCGGGAGATATCCGTAACTGTCTTGCGGCCTTTGCGGACGAAGAAAGACTCCTCACGGAATTATTTCAATATCGCTTTAAGGCTGGTGATGGGTTAGTGGGCCATAGTTTTGGCAATTTATTTCTCACGGCCATGAGCGAAATTACCGGGGATCTCGAACAGGCGGTGCTGGCTAGTTCTAAGGTTTTGGCGATTCGCGGTCGAGTTTTGCCAGCGACCCTCAGTGATGTGAAGCTTTGGGCGAGGATGGCCGATGGCCGAGTTATAGAAGGAGAATCTAATATTCCAGAGGCTGGGGGACACATTATGGAGTTGGGTTGTTGGCCCGAAAATCCGCCAGCCCTCCCCGCAGCAGTCAAGGCCATTGAAGAAGCCGACTTTATTATCATGGGGCCGGGGAGCCTCTACACCAGCGTGATCCCCAATCTTTTAGTCCCGGAAATTCGTGAGGCGATCGCCCGTAGTGGTGCCCCCCGGATTTATGTCTGCAATATCATGACCCAACCGGGAGAAACCGATGGTTATACCGTTGCTGACCACATCAAGGCCATTGACCGCGCCTGTGGCAAAAAACTCTTTGATGCCGTCCTTGTCCACCAGCGATCGCCGTCGGAAGCGGCCCTCCGTAAATATGCCCTCGAACGTTCCCACCCTGTATTTCTCGACCGCGAAGAAGTGGGGCGACTAAGGCGACGGGTGGTGATTGCCAACATCATGGACGAAGACCCAGACACAGGCTATGTCCGTCACAACCACGAACGTCTAGCGGGGATGTTGGTACGTTGGTTTAGCCGCGCTGCCGAAGTACAAACTAAAATGGCCCATCCCCCCACCAAATAAATCCTTCCCTGGGGAAGGTGGCCTATTCTCCCCTTGAGAAGAGTTAGATAGAGGGGTGGCCCCTGGAGCTAACACTCCCCTAACCCCTCTCAAGAGGGGAACAGTTGGCCGGTGGGCTAGCAAGCCCCATGAATTTCTCCCATAGAGGGGAGCTAGAGGGGTGATGTTCTACCCCGAAACCCTCGATGTCACAATGCGATCGCGCCCTTCATGTTTCGCCTGATATAAAGCTTTGTCGGCCTGAAAAATGAAGTGCCCCATATCCGCCTGGGGTTGGGGTTGGGCCACATGGAGACCGATGCTGATCGTAATAAATTCACTGATCGGTGACTTTGGGTGGGGAATCTTGGCCTTGGCGATCGCCTTGATCAGTTCCTGGGCAATGTTTTTCGCGCTCGCAAAATCGACATTGGTCAATAGCAGCACAAATTCTTCCCCTCCATAGCGGGCCGCTAGATCCGTTGGGCGACGGGCCATCAAATTTACCCAAGAGGAAACCTGTTGAATACATTTATCCCCTTTTTGGTGCCCATAGTGATCGTTGTAGTTTTTAAAAAAATCAATGTCGATCATCATTAGGGCCAAGGGGTACTGATATCGCACCGCCCGCTGCCACTCCTTTGTTAGGGTGAGGTCAAACATGCGGCGGTTAGCAATGCCCGTCAGCCCATCCAAGTGGGAAAGTTCCTCAAGTTCCTGATTTAACATCAAAATTTTCTGCTGGGCCTGTTTTAACGCTTCGACCTGGGCCTGCAAACGGATCGCAAACCACACGGCGATCGCCAATACCAAAGATAAAGAACTGCCTAAAATTAAGATCCCTAAAGCCACTGGGTGCTCAAATAAACTCTGGCTGGTGTCCTCGGCCACTAGCAATCTCTTGGAAAAAAAAGCCTGCCACAGGGCGATCGTCAAAGTTAGTCCCAGCCATAACAATGCCAGAGGAAAGAAAAAATTTGATACCCGACGGTGAATTTGCAAACTCAACTGCCGCGCCTGGAGAATGACGATCAGACCCACCACCATAAAACTCGCGGAGGTATGAACCGCCATTTGCGTCAGCTTCCCCCAACCGTAGGTCGTCTCAATGTTCGCAAGATAGCCCAAACAAGCCACCGTCCCCAATCCCATCACCGACGCCCCCAAAAAACTTCCCCCCAGCAAATTTCTTTTTTGTTGCGGCTGCGTAATCAAAAACAATGCAATGCTGGTCAGGAAAAAACAGAGGGCGGTATTCGGGGCCATGCGTCCTGGATGGGAGGTCGCCACAACAATGTAATGGTGCATGAAAAGTTCATCCAGGGGGAGGTTTAGGCCAAAGATATATTCAGCTAGGGTCAATCCTCCCAAGAGGCCGATGAGGATCGCTAGGGCGATCGCCACTCTTTTCATCGGCCCCAAGGCAAACATAGCCAGCCCCACCAACACAAACCCCAGGGCCGTATTAAACTGCATCGGCACAAAACTAGGATGAAGCTGAATGATTTCTGGTAGGCGCAAATACCAACCCAAGATCACAGCAATCCCTAGGGTACAGACCGAAGCAGCACCAAGATAAATCAGGGCTTGAGAAAAGGGAAAACGTTTCATCAGCAGCCTGGAGTTCCACGGGCCGGGGGAGGAAAATATCGCAGTCTAATTTTGCCCGCTATTTCTATTTTGTCCTGTTGGCTCGTAAAAACTAGCAGGGGACGGTGACAAATTTGGTGAGGATCTTCCCTTTTGCCCCTAGTTGAGGCGTTAGATTGCCCCTAGGGCATCGTAGATCGCCCAGATCCCCATGGCCCGCAGGTAGTGACAGGCGCGGAAGGTACCATTGGCCGTAATCGCTTCGGGGGTGCGGAACTGTAACCCATTGTCATAAACCTGTTTCACTACGGCTTCCACCATCCGCAGGGCTTCGGTTTGCATCCCATTACGAATCATTAGGGCGGCAATGCCAAAGTTAATCCCTGTCCATACTTCGAGGGGATGGGTATCATTTTCCTTTTCGGGGGTGCCGTCGGGGTTGAGGCCATTGGCCGCACCAAATTGACCGCCATGGAATTTTTCAAAACAAGCAGTGTAAATGGTAGCTAGGGTTGTGGCAGTGCGATCGCCGGGGTTCACATCCGGGAGACGCAGCAGTTGGGCGTAATATTGACCGCACAGTTGATCGGCCATCACCACGCGGGAATTGCTACCGGTGTCTAGGGTGTAGTAGCTGCCGTTCCAAAGGGTGTCTTGGTAGCGGGGCCGGGCCTGGTCGAGCCAGGCTTGATAGGTGGCGATCGCCTGCTCAAATTCTGCTGCGGAGACTTGATTTTGGTGTTCTTCAAAGTGACTGGGACTTTGTTGGAGGATTTTTGCCATGGCGATCGCCGCTTCAAGGGCCGCAATCCACAGCCCCCCACAGTAGGCACTGATCCCTTTGAGTTTCCAGTCATCAAAGGTTTGATCCGGTGCGCCCCCATTTTCGGGAATGCCATCGCCGTCTAGGTCAAAGGTCTTGAGGTAATCGAGGGCCGTGACGACACTTCCCCAACAGCTCCAGAGAAATTCCGTGTCCTCGGCCCCGGTCATCACAAAATCCCGGTACACTTGCAGAACAAAATCTGACCCCAAATCTTTCCAGAGGTTGCAATCCTGGTAGGCGGTGTAATTGGTGGCTTCCCAAGGATGTTCGTTCGGCGCCCCCAGATCATGGGGCGTTGCCCCGGCGACTTTGCGGGTGGCCATGGTCTTGTTGTAGCCGATCATCCGTTGGGTATCGTCACTGGTGGGAATCGCCCGGGCAAAGGCTTCTAGCACCGCTTTATCCAGTCTCGGCCAGAGCATCGTCAAACCAAAAGAACCATACATCCGCACATCGAGGCTTTCGTACCAGCAATAGTCGAGGCATTCTAAAACCCCAAACTGACCGACGGGATCATTTTCCGTGGCCGCCGTCCAGAGGCTTCCCCCCTGGGTTAAGAGGTACAGCTCATTAAATAACGCCATCTTTAACCAATCCGGCAGGTCATCCCGCCCCAGGATCGGTTGTTGCCAGGCCGCAATCCGTTCTTTCCAGAGATCGCTATGTTTCATCGCCGTGCGGATCATTGTCCAGACATTATTCCCACTGCGGCCAAAAAAGTCTGTGTAGCGGCGAAAATAGGTGATATCCGGCGCAAATTCCATCACAGGCAAATCCCAGGCGAGGAAAAAGGGGATTTTCTTGGTTTTGCCGGGTCGGAGGGTAAAGCGTACGGCGATCGCCCCGGCAATTTGTTCCCCAGGAGCAGCCGGTGTTTCATCTTCAATGTCTGGCAGGGAGCCATTCCCGGCAAAATAATCCCACACATCGCGGCCATCCCCCACCGGGTTCCAACGGTTGTGATAAAAGACTTCCAAAGTCGGATTCGTCACCGTCGCAAAACACAGTTGGCCTTCCCCTTCGCTGAGATCCGCATGGGGCCGCACCCGATTCAGCAGGCAGCCGACCCGGTAGCGGTCTTGCACCCATTGGTTTAAATTGCCAGTGCTATCGCCCCAACGGGATTGGTATTCGTACACCGGGGAGCCATCATCCCGCAGCACCACTTCCGGCGTTTTTTGGGCCTTGGTAAACCAACCCACCATATTTTGCCAAGTCATCATAATACTGACAGTGATCGGCTTATCGGTGGGGTTGTGGGCCGTCCATTCAAACACGGCAACGGGATAACTGGTTTCTTGGTAATTCTGGGCAATAATCGGCGAAAACTGCTCACAGGTCAGCTCTGCGGCGAAAACCCCTTGATATTCGTACCAACTGCGCGGGTATAGGGCCGCATAGGTACCTTTTTCGGCGGGATACCATTGCCAACTGTCCAAGGTGCCATCCTCTGGGGCGACGGTACTCATCGCGTAGGCTTGGGCCGCTTCTCCCTCCGGCTGTTCAAAGACACTAAATTGACAAGCACCAGCATTGCGAAAGGTGTGTTCCCCCGCGTCTAAATGCCACAGATTAAAATCTCCCCGGGGCGATCGCCCGATGCAACCCGCCCCAAACCCACCGAGGGGCATCCCATGCCAGGGGCCATCGTCTAAATTACTGCCATAGCGGACGGTGTAGGGGTGATCCCATCCTAAACCAAGGGGACGTTTCCAGGCACAATCGGGGATGACAGGGGGTTCCGCAAACAGACTCATAGGGACGGGCTGATCTCATGATTAAATACAGCTTTCAGTCTATCGCCTTTACTCCCTCCCCGAACTATCCTCCCTAGAGGGAAGTGGCCGCAGGGTATTCTCCCCTGGAGGGGAGTTAGAGGGGTGCCCCTGGAGGGGAGTTAGAGGGGGGTCTCTCAAAAGTCCAAGGTTTTTAGCTAAATTGATATTGTCCAAGGAAAAAAGCCAAGGAGAAGAGGTTAAATGCTGACACAACTACGGATTCGCTCCCAAGTGGATCAAGATGGAAAGGTTCATATCCAAATGCCACCGGAATTGATGGGTCAAGAAATTGAGCTGCTGATCACCGTAGAAACAGAACCAAGCCTAGAGACCGTTGAGGCATTAGGTTATCCGGCAGATTTTTTTGAGACAGTTGCGGGGGGCTGGATGGGTGAGTTCGAGCGGGCAGATCAGGGTGAGGTAACGCCGCGGGATTGGGATTAATGATTTATCTCCTTGATACAAATACCTGTATTCGTTTTTTGACAAACCGTAGTAGTGGGGTATTAGCAAAATTCTGGACAGTGCCTCGTCGAGAAATCGTCATGTGTGATGTTGTCAAGGCAGAACTCTTCCATGGAGCCTGGAAAAGTCAACGACGAGAGGAAAATTTACGGATATATCGCCAGTTTTGCGATCAGTATGTCAGTTTGCCTTTTGATGGTCGAGCAGCCGAGACATTCGGGCAGGTCAAAGCCAATTTAGAAAGGCGTGGATTGATTATCGGGGCATATGACCTACAAATTGCCTCAATCGCCTTAGCAAATGACTTGGTCTTAGTAACACACAATGTCAAGGAGTTTAGTCGTGTTGATGGTTTGCGTTGGACAGATTGGGAGTAATGTTCTTTGCTTGAGTGAAATTTTATTTAGACCTATTCTCATTTAGGGAAACTTGACTCTTTATCTAAGCCTTAATTTTTAGCTGAAAGCAATTTGGATGAGTGACATTGAACAAAAGGAGGGATTTTCACGTCAGGGAAGAATAAACGTTTTCTATAACATTCAAGGGGAGATGGTAAAGATGTTTCAATTCAAACGAACGTTATCGGTAGGGGCGATCGCCACTAGCTTAACCATGATCACTGGGGGAGTTTGGGCGGCAGAAAAACCCACGATCCAAATTGCGATTTTGCTGGATTCTAGCAATAGTATGGATGGCCTCATTGACCAGACCCGCCGGCAGTTGTGGACGGTGGTCAATGCCCTAACAGATGTACGCAAAGATGGCGAGATCCCCGACCTAGAGGTGGCCCTGTACCACTATGGCAATGATTCTTTACCCCCCGACGAAGGCTTTAACCGTCAACTGACAGATTTCACAACGGAACTGGACGGGGTTTCAGAAGCATTATTTACGATCCGCACCAATGGCGGTCAGGAATATAGCGGCTGGGTGATCCAAGATGCCATTAACCAACTCAATTGGGATAGCGACCCCGAAGACTTCCGGACAATTTTTATTGCGGGGAATGAACCCTTTGATCAGGGGAGTGTGAACTGGGCCGAGGCGGTGAATCTCGCCAAAAATCAAGATGTGCTGGTCAATACGATCTACTGCGGCAATGCCGAAAGTCGCGAGCGGGATCTGTGGGCTGCTGGGGCCGAATTAGGGGACGGAGCCAACTTTAACATCGACCAAAATCGCGCTGTGGTGATTCAACCCTCTCCCTATGACGCTGAAATTCGTCGCCTAAACGATGAACTAAACCAAACTTATTTGCCCTACGGCAGTCTGGGTGAGCAGGGCTTAGAGCGACAATTGGTACAGGATGCGAACGCTGGGGCCGCCATTGTGACGCGGGGAATCTCAAAAAGCTCTGCCTACTACCGCAATAGTTCTTGGGATCTTGTCGATGCGATCGCCGAAGCAGAAGTAAGCCTTGAAACCCTCGCAGAAACGGCCCTCCCAGAGGAATTGCAGGGTCTTAGTCTGGCAGAACAAGAAGCCTACATCGCCAATACCCAAGCAGAACGCGAACAAATTCAGGCCCAAATTCGTGACCTGACGGCCCAACGGGAAGCTTATCTCAGCAGCTTGCCCAGCGATGAAGACGCCAAAGATACCCTCGACTACGTGATGATCCAAGCCCTGCGGAGTCAACTGGCGCGCAAGGGGTTTGTTTTGCCCCGCTAGGGCTATGGGAGCAAATTAATCATCTTCCAGCAATTTTGTGGGCAGCGAACCTAGGCTGACCCATTAAAAAATCTCGCTATTTTTTAGATCCGCCACATTGGTCATCTTGGCCGATTCACCACAGGTGCGGGGGGTTGGAAACAGCTTGCCGGGATTCGCTAATCCCTTTGGATTAAAGGCTTCTCGCACGTAGCCCATGGTTTCGAGATCGGCCTCATTGAACATATCCGGCATATACATTTTTTTGTCCGCACCGATGCCATGTTCTCCGGAAATGCTGCCCCCCTTCGCAACACAGAGCTTGAGGATTTCGCCACCGACTTTTTCTACGGCTTCTAGATCCCCTGGAATGGCGCTGTTATACAAAATTAACGGGTGTAAGTTGCCGTCCCCCGCATGGAAGACATTGGCAATTTTGTACCCGTGGCGATCGCCAATGGCATTAATCTCGGTTAGAACTTCGGCCAACTTTGTCCGGGGAATCACGCCATCCTGAACGAAATAATCGGGACTAATATTACCCGCCGCCGCAAAGGCTGATTTACGCCCTTTCCACAATTTCAGCCGGGTTTCTGGATCATTGGCGCTGGTGATGTGCCGCGCTCCCTGGGCCAAGCAAATTTCCTTGATTCGTTCCTTTGCTGCCTTGACCTCTGCCGCCATCCCATCAATTTCGATCAGCAGAATAGCCGCCGCATCACGGGGGTAACAGTTCAGCTTGACGATATCTTCCACCGCATTAATGCTGAAGTTGTCCATAATCTCCATTCCCGCTGGAATAATCCCCGCACTGACGATCGCCGCCACCGAATTTCCCGCCGCCTCGATGGACGTATAATCTGCCAGAAGCACACAAACCGCTTCCGGTCGCTTCAAAATTTTCAAGGTAATTTCCGTGGCAATGCCCAGAGTTCCTTCTGATCCCACAAAGACGCCCATCAGGTCATAGCCCGGCATTTCTGGCACAACGCCGCCAAGGGTGACCACATCCCCCATGGGGGTGACGACTTTGAGTTGGAGCACATGGTTCGTGGTGACGCCATATTTAAAGCAATGGACACCGCCAGAATTTTCCGCCACATTGCCCCCAATGGAGCAGACCGTTTGACTCGAAGGGTCGGGGGCATAGTAAAAGCCAGCCCCACTCACCGCTTGGGTGACCCAATTATTGATCACGCCTGGCTGCACGGTAATCTGCTGATTTTCGAGATCCACATTCAGGATTTCTCGCATCCGCGCGGTCACGATTAAAATGCCATTTTCTAGGGGCAAAGCGCCCCCCGATAAGCCTGTCCCAGCCCCCCGCGCCACCCAGGGGATTTCTTGCTCGTGGCAAAATTTGGCGATCGCCGCAATTTCTGCAGTGGTTCTAGGGAGCACCACCAGGGCAGGCCGTTTACGGTAGGCACTGAGGCCATCACATTCATAGGTAAGAATTTCTTCCTTGCGCCGGACAACGCCATCCCGCCCGACAATTGCCACCAGTCGCCGCCGAATCCAAGGCCAATCTCGTTGTTGCGTTGCGGATACTGACGAAAAAACCATTGCTATTTTCAGGAAAGCACAGTGGTTTCTATCTTATCCCCTGGCTGAGTCGCCCCGGCACAAACCGCAGATTTTGTTACGGTTGCTGGCTCCTAAGCAAACGCCTCCACCAGCGGCAGAGGCGATTGGATAACCCATGATTAATTTCAAGCTTAGAAATCTAAGAACAACTCCTAACGGATTTTCCGGGCTTCTTCGACCATTTGGTCAATGAGGGGTGACAGAATAATTTCCATGGCAAAGCCCATTTTGCCCCCCGGAACAACCAGGGTCGTATGGCGGGACATAAAAGAACCCGGAATCATACTGAGCAGGTAAGGGAAATCGATGGAAAATCTCTCGTAGAAGCAGCGATTGGTGTGGACAATCACAAAGCTCTCATCGGGGGTGGGAATGTCCCGCGCAATGAACGGATTAGAGGTATCAACCGTTGCCACCCGTTGGAAATTGATGTGGGTGCGGGAAAATTGGGGCGTGATGTAGTTCACATAGTCAGGCATCCGGCGCAAAATCGTATCAACGATGGTTTCTGCACTGTAGCCACGCTCGGCATTATCCCGGGAAATCTTTTGGATCCACTCTAGGTTGACGATGGGCACAACCCCCACCAACAGATCAACGTACTGGGCCACATCGATGCCATTACCCACGGCGCCCCCATGGAGCCCTTCATAAAAGAGCATATCGCTGTTGGGTTTGATATCTTCCCAGGGCGTAAATTCTCCGGGCTGACAACTGACACCGAGTCTTTCATTGTGGTGTTCGGCTTCTTCGGGGCTGTGGAGATAGTAGCGTTGTTGTCCAGAGCCCTGTTCGCCATATTCTTTGAAGAGGGCTTCGAGCTTATCGAGGACGTTCGCCCCAAGGCCAAAGTGACTAAAGTTTTTCCCGGCGGCGGAAGCCTGGGCCATCATGCGGCGCATTTCGACCCGATTATATTTGTGGTAGCTATCACCTTCGATGACAACGGGGTTGATTTGCTCACGACGGAAAATATGCTCAAAGGCGCGTTTTACGGTGGTCGTCCCGGCTCCGGAGGATCCAGTGACAGCAACAATAGGATGTTTTTTAGACATGGATGGTGATAGTAAACGGACAAGGGTAAGTAGCACAAATCATATCAGGCAGTGGGGTCTTTCTCGGTAGGGGACGAGATTAATGCCTGGATTCGCCTGCAGTCACGATCATGACCAACTATTGTTAATTAAGTTTGAGGATGGCCCCTTCATCAAATGTGGGTTCCCCCAGGAGGTAAGATATCCCATCAGGTTGCACATCCCCTGGGAGCCGCTCCTGTTCAATGTATTGCTGACCGTCAAAAACATGGAGAACATAGGACGGTGTAGCACCACCACCAGATTCGGGGCGAATTAGATTTTGCCAGCCTGCTGCAACCTCGTCAGTGACAATGATCGGCAGACGACTAATCGGAAAAGAATTGATTAGGGAATAAGCGCAATCTTCCGGGGTTAGCAACAATAAATCACATCCTCCTGTGCCACAGAAAATAGAACCCATTGGATAGACTAAAACTTCTTCTTTTCCATCTCCGTTTAAGTCTACTCGACTGTAAACATAGCGTGCCTGCTGTCCATCTTCACCAATAATTTCTTGTCTATAGTCAGGGAAAGCATCGAGAATGGCCGCTTCGATGGCTGGGTCTGGTTCTGCTTGGAACAGTGCACCGATGGAAGAATCATATCGTTGCCAAACATAAATACCAGCATCGGCCATCAAACTCAGATAAAGTTTGTCATCTTCTAAGATGTAAGAGCGAATAAATGCTGTATCAGCGGCAATTTTTTCATCTAGACTAGGTTCAGGACAAAGGGCACGGGTTGTTTCTAAAGGGCCAAATTGAAAGGAACCGCCGCTTGTTTCGTTGTTAGCTTCGGCAGACCAATCACCAACACCACGATTACAGTTTAGTTTCATAGAGACTGTCCCGTCGCCTTTTAAGCGCATAATGTACAGGCGTGGATCATCGGGACGAATGGTGCCAATTGCGTCATCCATCGATTGAAACTCCACAAGATACCAGTCTGTATCGGCAAGGGAATGGTTTGGATCCAGTGAATCTTGTGTTGTTTGTTCCATGGATACTTCAGAAAATGAGTTGGGCATTTTTGTCTCCGTCGTCTGGCAGCCCATGAGCGGAGAACTTAACAGCAGCATTGTGACACCCGTCAACACTGATATCTGGGAAAAAGAATTACGCTTCATTATCATTTTTTTATTTCTCTCTCATATAATTTGTTACTCTGCCCCAGAAAAAGACTTTTTGTCTTCTTTATTTTAAATTTATAAATACTATCTAAGGATTGCTATTACTTTTTAATTGAAGTTTTGGAATGCCTATTTCAATGTTATTTTCATCAAAAGCTTTTTTCAAGCGACGGCTATATTCCCGTTCCACAGACCATTGTTCGAGTGGTCTAGTTCTAATAAGCAAACGAATCAAGATACCTGTATGAGCAATTTTATCAATTCCTAAGATCTCAGGTTTCTTGATAATTTTCTCATGCCATGCTGGATCACTATACAGTTGTTGTACCACATTGTCGATCACTTCTAAGGTGTGATCGACATCAGCTTCATAACTTACCTCAATAGCATAATTAACTTGTGACCAATCACTCGATAAATTTTGTACCACTCCAATTGACCCATTCGGAATGGTAATCAATTCACCATTTAAATTACGTAACTGGGTCGCTCGTAAAGAAATTTTCTCCACTGAACCATTTTGATCGCCAATTTTTACAGTATCCCCCACAGCGTACTGATCTTCCCATAAAATAATCACCCCAGCAATTAAATCTTTAAGTAAGCTTTGGGAAGCTAAAGATATTGCAAAGCCGAAGAAACCAAAGAAAAAGGCAACCGATTGGTTGATACTACCTAGCTCATGAAGATGATAAACAATGGCAGAACCTAATAACAAATAAATTATCGTCCTGAGCCAATCTTTGAACATTTTGGACAAGGTACGAGATCGTATCGTCAGGCGCTGTTGTAGTTGCCTTTCAGAAGATTTTTGGGCTAAGTATTCACAGAGAACATCACCTATTTTAATTGCCAACCTTGAGGTCAGCACGAGCACTAACATAAGTAATGGTGTACCTAGTGTTGCTTGCCGACCAAGGCTAATCAACCAATCTATGGGAGCCCAACTCGGAACAACGCTTCCAGCCCAAGTCCCACGGATCGTAACCCCTAAAATCCAATTACTGAAGGGACGAGACCAATAGAAGAGGCTACAAAGATAACCAATTCCAAGGAGCCATACCAGCCATTGAGTCCAAAATAAAACTGATCTATACAATGCATTCAAGTTGGATTTTGGGCTCATTGAAAAGTTCTGAAATTGCAGTTCAGTGACTTCCATGCCTCTCCAACTCTTTAATTGATCAACGATTTGATCTTGAGAAGCTTTATCTTCTGAATTTAAAAAGAATTCATCAAGATTGTTTTGTTTAGCAAATAACCATTTCTGCCCTCGAGATAGACAAAAATTAGCTCCAATCAGAGCAGTCAGAATCAAAAGGGCCTGTTGAGCCTGAGATAATAAGTGAGGAGTTTGACGTTCTTTCCAAGCTTGAATAAGATCACTCTTAGCTCTTGTCGCTACGTTATCTGCGATCTGAAAAGGTTGTGAGCCTCCCAATCGAGGCCTTTCAATATCAGCTTGAGTTACTGAAAACAGTACCTCTGGT
The DNA here is from genome assembly GCF_963876085.1 of Synechococcus sp. BDU 130192. NCBI lineage: Bacteria > Bacillati > Cyanobacteriota > Cyanophyceae > Synechococcales > Synechococcaceae > Synechococcus > Synechococcus sp. BDU 130192. The sequence goes on from NZ_CAWNNO010000044.1 coordinate 183,978, forward strand.
AAATTTTCTTTTGGAAAGGAAACAAGGACTACAGTTATACCTTTTTGCTCATCAACACTGGTAATTAATTGTTCCTCTAGGATTTTCTCTTGTTGTTCTAATCCAATATTTTGGGGAACAATCTCTCGAGTATAACGGAGCATATTCTCTAAGACATTGACAAGCTTGCTATGTAAAATATAAGAGCGGGTTGACGCATCATAGATGCTTTCCAGAATATCATTGTCGGTTCTTAATTCGACGAATGAGGGGATAGTCCCAAGCATTTTTCCACTCAGAAAAACAGGGGAAACGTTTAGATTTCCTCTCCTGAACATTGGGGTATTATTATCAGAGATCAGAGTATTTTCCGGCAATTCTGAATTAGTAAACGATTGAGCAAAAGTTGGAAATAGACAACTTATGAGCAATGTAAAAATCAGTAGAAAAAGATTAATGAAATACGCTAAACTTTGTATTAATCTTCGGAGTCTTGTAGTTCTCATTTCAAAATAAAATCCCTCAATTAAATATACAAGATAAATCTCTAGAGTTTCGATAACTTGAAGAATTTTGAGTGGAAAGAGCTCATGAAACATGTTGAGATTATTAAATCAAGAAAAATATCCTGAAATACAAAGCTTGTGTAGACCTGCATGAGAGTGATCTAAGTTTTATGTAGAGAGAGTTGAAGAAGAAAACATTCCGGAAAAAGATGGAGAAATCGGATAGAGTAGCTTTTCGATCTCGCATGAAACGTTTCCATTTATGAGCAATATTCCTCATTGCTAAATACATTAGCCTAAATACGGAATCTTGATCAAGAAATACAGCTTTTATTTTAATTACTTTATACAGAGAGCGATTTAAAGAGTCAATGGTGTTAGTGGCATAAATGACTTTCCGAATCTCCATCAAATAATCGAAGATAGAAATGATTTTCTCCCAATGATTCAGCTAGAGTTGAGAATAACTGGGGTAAGCGTCCTTCCACAAAGAAGCTTAGAGGATGTCTAAAAAGGATGTGGCAACGTCTTTGCTCCTTCCTCTCGATTAATCAGAGCCTAAGGTTGAACGACGACTGCCGTCTCTAAACTGACCAGTTCAAAAAGTTGCTTGATGTCTGCATTGCGCATTCGCACACAACCATGGGAAACCGCTTGACCCATCACGCTTTCGTCTGGTGTGCCATGAAAACCAATGAAGTTTGTGCCGTCTGTCCAAAAACCAATCCAATGTTCCCCGAGGGGATTATCTTTTCCTGGGGGGATAATACTCCCGTTCCAGGGATGTTCCCAGGCGGGATTTTTGATCATTTGCATCACAGAAAATTCACCGGTGGGGGTTTCCCAACCTGCTTTGCCAATGGCCACAGGAAAGCTCGCTTTCAATTGGTCACCCTGGTAAACATAAACTTTTCGTTCTCCAAGCTGCAGATGAAGACGCACTGGCTGGTTAATGCTTGGAAGATAAGTGGTCGGACTGCCTAAAGGAGGTAGCGGCGCTTTGACTGAAGACAGCAATAGATCATTGAGGGAGACCTCGGAAGGTTGAACATCTTGGGCGATCGCCAACTGGGGCAGACTCAAAACATTACCCACAGCGATAAAGCCGATAAAGAGCGATAAGGTAGATTGGTGAAATTGAGTGTGCAGCATAATCAGTAGGATTGTCGGTAATGTATTTTTTATAAACTTGCAACCTAAAAGCAGAGATCAACCGACGGCTGACCATAAAATATCTTCCATGAGTTTAGCGGCTTCGATAACCGGCGTTGTCTCTAGCCAACCGGGAAAAATTCTCGCCTCAAAGGTATTTTTATTGGGAAGTCGGTAAATAAAATTTTTAATATTAAAATCACAATATTTCGTCAATTCCAGTTGTTTGAGATGTGTCACCGCTTCATCCCAACTAAGAGCCGTAAAACCTGGAGTATTAACCAAGAAAAGGAGTTCTTCGGGCCATTTTCCTAAGCGTTGACAATGGGGATTTGTCCTTACTTTTTGACGTAAATGCTCCCCTTCTTCCCATAGGGTATTGACGAGATTATAAAAAATAGGGGTAGAGCAGAGACGAGTGGCATCAAAGTGGAAATGGGTAGCCGCCTCTGTGGGAATTGTAAATCCCAGTTCCCGAGCAATGGCTAAGAGACTATCTAAGACAGCAAAATGATCCGTTTCAATGGGGGCTGTCACTAATTCACAGGGACGTTCCCGCTCCCCTGGTAAGGGCACGGCGATCGCCACAGAGGCACCAACCTCATCACTGACACGAAACATTCCCTCACTCTCTGTCATTGGTGTGCCAAATAATTCGGCAATGGGTTGCAAAATATCGGCGATCGCATCCTCTGGATTGACCTGACGTTTGATGAGATGTAAAAGCCTAGCGTCATCACTCACAATGCGATACCAATCCGGTAGGCTAGGACAACTTTTATCTAGATCTGCTTGGATAGTGAGATCATCCACACAGCGAGCGATAAAATTTCCCTTTGCATCCAGAACCTCGAAACCATGAGTTAAGTTCTGAAAGACTGGTTTACCGGGGACTTTACTGGGTTCTGACTGGAGAGAAAAGAAACGCTGGACGGAGCCTTGATATTTCTCGGCGATCGCTTCTGCTAAATCTTGTCGACTGAAGCCTTTGGGGGCAAGCAGTTCAAGCTCGAAGCCAATTTTCCAATTTAGGGTCGTCATTATTGAGTAGAAAAAATTAAGACAGGGCAAACTACCCTGTCTAGTTCAAAAATATTATCAAGTTGCCTTAGACGCCATCATATTGACGACGAGCGGCGTCCATCGAACGACCAAATTCTTGATAGTCGCCCCGAATTAAGAGTTTTTCGACGTACAATTTAGCGTGGAACGGATCTTGACTACCCCAATAGTTCGCTAGATCAACAGCATCATCATAGGTAAGACCCTTTTGATCAAAAAAGCAGAGCTGCTGACTAGACCAAAGGCGATCAACGGCAACCTGACGAGCCTGTCTTTGATCTGCACTGAGTTGATTGGGACTACTGATCTCGCCTAATAAGATCATCCCAATACGAACTTTCGCGTTACCGGCAGATTCTCCCCAGTAGTTCCCCAGAACTTGGGCATCACAGTAAGTGTACTTTCCGGAGTTGAAGAAAGCATCTAGATACTCAGCTTGGTTGGGTCCCTGAGCAACCAGAGAAGCAGCAGGGCTTTCAGGGGCCACTGGCTTCAAACTTCTCGCCTGAGCAGCTTCTGGGCCGAAAGAAACTGTCAAAATGCTGGTGATAAACCAAGAAACAAACAGGGTAAATAATTTAGGATTTAGTCCCATGGGAAATTCCTCACGACATGATGTTTTAGGTAAGGATGAAAACTGTATTAATTAACAGTTTTACTGAAAGCAACTCAAGAAAAGAGCAGGATTGAGAAAAGTCGAATTACCAAAGTCCACGGACAGGCTTGGCTTGGGTTGTTTCACTAATTTGTGTCGCACTACCACTCGTTTGGGTCACGGTTTGACGAACAGTAGTTCTTTGTTCGACCACTTCTGTTTGTCTGACGGATGCCGAAGAACTAGCTGTTGTAGACTCGACAGCAGCGGCAGAACTGCTCTGAACGTTGATGTAGGTGCCGGTGGCGATGTCAAGGCGATCGCCTGCCTCAAAGACAACATCTTCCTCATGGCTTTTGAGCGCCATCCAAGTGATGTCGTTCACTTCACCTGTTACTTCGAGCTGATAGGCATCTTGAAATGCTCTGACAGCTAGCATTGTGGCGGAGTCATATTCACCAGTGATTTTTCCTTCGTAATACCCTAACTCATGTAGTAGAACCTGGAGATCTTTAACAATCGTTGGATAGTCTTTAATTCTGAGGAAGGGAGCACTGATGAAGTTGTATTTAGACAATCGACCGTCTACATGCTCATCACCACAGTCATAACGAATATCACGATGGTGACACATCTCCGCATGGGCTGCAGGGCTCAACACCACAGCACCAGGGATAAGCAGGGTGGCCGCAGCAAAGCCTAATTTCTGAACTGTATTTTTCATAAATTTAGAAGAGTAGCGAGGTGGGACTGAGTGAGTTGTTAACTACAAGTCACACGCCTACATTTTAGTTAAATTGAAAGGATTGATTGGCATCAAATATTAAGTTTTTGTGAAAACAAATGAGCGTTTTACTCAAATTTAAACACAATTATTGAATCATTCTTGTTTGAATGAAGCAGCACTTCCAGAATGAAATTTCTCTGGGCGAGAACCTATGATTTTTAGGTCTTATTTGGAGAGACATTCTTGCGAGAACACCAGCTTAATTAATTGAGGAAATGCCGTAATTTTTTTCGAATGAAGTCTTAACCACCATAAACTGCAGCATCGGGAATATCGATGAACAAATTACGATCAATACCAATAGACCAAGTATCCCCTGACTTGCCCCAAGTGAGATCATTACTAAAAGAACTGGTTACATCACCACCATTGAAATTATAGGTAACCTCATTACGATTAGGGAAAAGTACAGTGATAGAGGCATCGCCGCCACCATGGCGCTTAATACCCCCAGGACATTGCTGATCTTTATCCGCATCTCCTACGGAGCATTTGAAATATGCAGTTGCATTGTAGTAATCCATCTTGTCTGCGTAGGGATTGTCCGGCAATGAATTGCTCGGAGATTTATTATCACCACCACCACTAAACAAACTGCCGATCAGTAAGCCTAAACCGGCACCAACGAGGGCTCCGACGGTGCTACCATTACCATGGCTGTCATCATCATGGGATGCTTGGGGCGGATGTGCGGTGTCTACTTTCACAGAGAGACGATTCTGACTCCCTGCCGTATTCCAGATGAAAATTTCACGGTCTCGGTCATATTGGTGGGTAACTGAGTGAATACCATCCCAATCCTGAACTTCTAGATAGTCTAGACTGCTACCACGAAAATCATATTGGGTTCCATTATCCAATTGAATGACAACTGACTGGTCATACTGACCATTTTGCAGATGCTGCGTTGTGCAATAACCATCATAGGCTGTTGAGCTATTGATACTGAGCTTACAACGTCCGTGGTAACGACTGAGCACTTCGGCAGAAGCTGCAAGGTTCCACACCAGCCCCTGACTGGTCATGAGCACACTGGCAATGCTTAGGGTTGAAATTTTCTTTAGGGTTACCGACATAATTTAATAAGATTATTTAGTCCCTTAATACTATTCCATAAACATGACGATAGCCGCCTTACAAATATGAAAAGAAGATAAAAAACTTTTCGCAAATCAATTTTTATTAACATTCACATTTGGGACTACCAATCAATTCCAGATAGGGACAACCTTAAATGAAATAAATGAAATAAGCACAAAGAATTGTGTCACAAAAAAGATAGAGAAGAGGTTGCTACCTAAATCAACAAAAAACTATGGAAATAAAACAGATTTCGCTTACAATCTTAATATCTCTGGTCTTTTACATTTGTTTATATATTTAGTGTCTTTCAATATCAAAAAGTGAGTGATCATCTTTCTAGCCAGCGAAAACGAGGGGTTGTCTTAAGTGCCTATGGTCGCCAGCGTTTACAACAAGCCATCCGGCAAGTAGAAGAAACAGAGAATCAGAGCAAGCCACTCCTGTTCAAAGAGATTAGTCAGCGGGCAGGGATTTCGGCAGCAACTATTAGTCGGATCTGGTCCAATGACTCTAGCGTTGATAGACGGTCGTTGGTTGCTTTGTTTAGAGCATTTGACCTTGAATTAGATATTGTTGATTATCAATTTTCTGAGGATCATTACGCAGCACAAGGAATAACAACAGTCACCGCGTCTGCTGCGGCAGCTAAGCCATCCCAAGGATTAACCTATCCCAGCGGGCCTCTCCCCTTAGATTCCCCCTTTTACATTCCCCGTCCTCCCCTTGAGACCAGGGCCTGCCATGAAATTGAACAACCAGGCTGTGTTGTCCGGTTGAAAGCACCATCTGGGTTTGGCAAGCGTTCATTACTGCTACGGATTTTGGCCCATGGGGAACAACTAAATCACGGGATTGCCTTTGTTGATTTGAAACAGGCAGATCCTGATATCCTGGCCGATAGTGGCAATTTCTTGCGCTGGTTTTGCAGTGTTTTTGCCCTTAGTCTTGGGCGATCGCCAAACCTAGAAGATCATTGGAGCGATATTTTAGGCAATACCCTCAGCGCGACGACCTATGTACGAGAACAACTACTAGAACCCCACTCCACCCCATTACTACTCAGTATCCAAGAGTTACATCGGCTCTTTGCCTACCCAGCAAGTGCCCAAGCTTTTTTGCCCATGTTGCGATCTTGGCATGAAGAATCCCGCCGCAATGGGATCTGGGGCAGATTACGACAGGTGGTGACCTATGCGACGGATCACTACCTACCACTAGATATCAACCAATCACCTTTTAATATTGGTTTGCCGCTTTTGTTGTCAGAGTTTACCCCGGCCCAGGTACAGACCCTAGCGCAGAACTATGGCTTATCGCTGGAAAGTTTCAATTTAGATCGCCTCTTCGCTCTATTGGGTGGTCACCCATATCTCCTGAATCTCGCCTTTTACCATCTCAGCCAGGCCGACCTCAGTTTCGACGAATTGATTCGTACAGCGGCAACGCCCAACAGTATCTTTTACTCATATCTACGACGGCTCTTGGTCAACGTACAAGATGGCCCAGAACAAACTGCTCAACTCAAAACTTTAGTCATGGGCGATGACCCCGTTTCCCTAGACACAATTTTGGCTTATCAATTAGAGGCAGCAGGGCTCATTGAGCGTACTTCCGGAGGGTGGTTCATTAAGTTAAATCTATATCGAGACTACCTAACCCATGCTCTCTCCCAAACATAAGGCAAAATTGATTTATAAATTCAGCCCTTAAGTAGGGTCTTAGATGGATGTAGCCGCATGACTAACCTGCACTATAACGTTGGTGGCTGTTTACAAGCAGATTCTCCAGATTATGTCGTGCGACAGGCGGATAGCAAGCTTTATGAAGCATTAAAAGCGCGAGAGTTTAGCTATGTTTTCAGTGCCCGCCAGATGGGTAAATCATCTCTCCTCGTGCGAGTGCAACAACAATTGCAACAAACCGGAGCCCGCTGTGCCTATGTGGATATGACACGGTTGGGCAGTATCGGTCTGATTCAAACCCAATGGTATGCCGGGGTGAGCATGAGTATACTTGAGAGTCTGGGGTTAGGGTACCAGAAGGATTTTTGTCAATGGTGGCAGGCAAATCAAGCCTTAACCCTAGTACAACGCCTAAATCAGCTTGTAGAAGAACTGTTACTTCCTGACCTTGAGGGGCCACCCTTGTATATCTTCATCGATGAGCTTGACAGTCTGCTGAGCCTAGATTTTTCTACCGACGATTTTTTTGCCTGGATGCGTTCCTGCTATAACCAGCGCTCCCATGATCCACGCTACTGTCGTCTAACCTTTGGGCTATTTGGGGTGACAACCCCTTCCGATCTGATCGCTGATAAGCAACGTACTCCTTTTAATTTGGGCCGTGCTATTCCCCTCACAGGTTTCACCTTAGCTGAAAGTAAACCCCTCCAACCGGGCTTAGAGCCTTGGGTTAGCGATCCAGAACAGGTTTTGAAGTGCATTCTCGATTGGACAGGCGGGCAACCGTTTTTGACCCAAAAGCTGTGTGATCTTGTGCTACAGACTGCGCAACAGGCTGATCAGGTGCCGTTAGCGTTATCAGCAGGGATGGTCGAAGTTTGGGTTGAAGGCATTGTGCGATCGCACCTCATCGAAAACTGGGAATCTCAGGATGAGCCTATTCATTTACGTACTATCCGCGATCATCTACTTTGGCGTGAAAATCGCACAGGTCGTTTACTCGGTATTTATCGACAACTGCTGCAGGAGGAACCTGTCTATACCGATGACAGCCGTGAACAAACCGATTTAGTACTCTCGGGATTAGTCGTTCGTCAGGGAAATCAACTCACCATCAAGAACCGCATTTACCAGCAGGTTTTTAGCCTCAACTGGGTTGACCGTCAACTCCATCAGCTGCGCCCATACGCTAATATCCTGGAGCAATGGCTGGCCTCGGGTCGTCAAGATAAATCCTATCTATTACAGGGGCAATCCCTGCGAGATGCTGAACAGTGGGCCAGAGACAAAAGCCTGAGTGATATAGATTATCAGTTTTTAGCGGCCAGTCAGGATATTGAACGGCAACGGATTCAGGCAGCACTTAATGCTCAACAAGAGAGTGAACGCTTTTTTCGGCAGTTGGCGGAGGCGGTTCCTCAGATTGTGTGGATTGTTGAACCGGATGGTAATCTCTCCTATGCCAACCAACAGGGCCATGATTTTTCGGGTCTGTCCCTCCAAGATCTGGCTGGCACCCAGCGGCATAGTCTGATCCATCCCGACGATCTTCATGCCAGCTTAGCGGCTTGGGACCGGGCTTTTGCCACCAAGCAAGCCTATGAAGTACAGCTGAGGATGCAGGACGCCCAGGGACAATATCGGTGGTTTTTAAATCGAGCGGTGCCCATTTGTGACCATAACGGAGAAGTGATCAAATGGTTTGGGACAAGTACCGACCTCGATGAAGTCAAACGTAAGGAGGAAGCAAAACGGCTACGGGAAGTAGAAGCCCGCCTCGTTGAACAGGAAAAACGGCAGCGCCTGCAACGCTGGTTACTCGGCTCAGTCAGTGCCGCTTTTTTAATTTCCAGTACATTGGCTGTCTTTGCATGGCACCAAAAGCATCAGTTTGCTCTGCAAGAAATTGCGGCGATCGCCAATCAATCGGAAGCCCAATTCGCTTCTGGGAATCGCCTTGATGCTCTAGTCACTGCCCTCCAGGCCGAAAACCGTATCCAAAAACTCTGGTGGCCCCCCAGTCCATTGGTGCACCAGGTTGAACAAAACCTACGCAAAGCAACATTTCAAGCCGTGGAACGTAACCGGATTAATACAAATCAGGGAATCATCCTCGGCCTTGCCTTAAATCCGATCAATGGACACATGGCCTCGGCCCATCACCAGGGGGAAATCGTCCTCTGGAATGCAGAGGGGACCCAGATAAAAATTCTTGCCGGCCATCAAGGGGAAGTGCATGACATTGCGTTCTCATCGGACGGTCAGGTCCTGGCCTCTACAGGGAAAGATGGCACCCTGCGGTTGTGGGCCGCGGATGGCACTCTGCTCAAAACCATCGATGGACACCGGGGCAGAGGGATGGCCCTTGATATCAGTCCCGATGGACGATGGATCGCGACGGCCAGCGAAGATAACACCGTCAAGCTCTGGACGATAGAGGGAGAATTGGTCAACACATTTAGAGGACATCAGAACTTTGTTTGGGATGTGGCCTTTAGTCCGGATAGCCAAACCCTCGCTTCTGCGAGTTGGGACAATACGCTGATTCTCTGGAATTTGCAGGGTGATACATTGCAAACATGGTCTAATCCCACCGAAAGTAACCGTGGCGAAAATCGTCTCGTCAGCGTTGCCTTTAGCCGGGATGGGCAAACCTTGGTGACCGGGGACTGGTATGGCAATCTGGTTTGGTGGAATTTAAATGGGACGGTACAGCAAAGCATTGCCGCCCACACTAGTGCCGTTGTGGATCTAAATTTTAGTCCTGATGGAAAAACCCTCGCCTCTTCCAGTTGGGATAATCGGGTGCTGCTCTGGGATCAAGCTAGCCACCAGATTAAAAGTTTGATGGGTCATGTTACTGGCACCTGGGAAGCAAATTTCACCCCGGATAGTCAACAAATTGTTTCGGGGGGAGGGGACGCTATGCTCCGCACCTGGCAACCGCAGCCGCATAATTTAACAATTCTGCGAGGCCATCAATCCTCGATATGGGGGGTTGCCATTGCCCCTGACGGCACAATCTTTTCAGCCAGTGCTGACAACACAATTAAACAATGGAATCGAGCCGGACAACTCCTGCAAACCTTAGCCTTTGGTGCCGGTGCCAGTGGTGAAATATGGTCGGTGGCTGTCAGTCCAAATGGTCAGGCGATCGCCGCCGCCCATAACAATGGTCAATTAAGTTTGTGGAACATAGATGGCCAATTACAAAAAACGGTCAACGCCCATCAGGATGTGGTATTTGATGTGGCCTTTAGTCCTAACGGCGAGGAACTATCAACAGCCAGTTGGGACGGCTCCGTCAAGTTATGGCAGAAAGAAGGCACATTGATACAAGCCTTAACTAAAGATCATGACCGACTATATACAGTCGCCTTTAGCCCTGACAATCAATGGATTGCAACTGCGGGGGAAGAAAAAGTTCTCTGGCTATGGCGACGGAGTGAAACAGATCATTTTTCACTTCAGCCCCAATTTGCACTGCAAGGTCATAGCGATACCATCCTGGATGTAGCCTTCAGCCCCGACAGTCAGAGGATTGCAACGGCGAGTGAAGATGGAACAGTGAAGCTCTGGGCCATGGATGGTACTTTACTCACAACCCTTAAGGGTCATGAAAAACGGGTGAATACGGTAACTTTTATTCCCGCCAATACTGGCTTACCAACGGAGTGGGGTACCGTTATCGTGACAGGAAGTTGGGATAATTCGGTTAAATTATGGAGTCTAGATGGCACTCTCCATCTCACCCTGGAGGGTCATGAAGACCGGGTTCTGGATATCGCCTTTCGTGCTGTGGATGAGAACCATCGTCCTTTGCTGGTTTCTGGTGGTTTAGATGATGTGGTGATTCTTTGGGAGATGGATCATTTAATCGACATGCAACAGATTGTGGGCTATGGTTGCGCCTGGGTACAGCCATATCTTCATCAAATTGACAGTAAGTTTCGTTATCAGCAACTTTGCCAAGATGATTAGCTTACCAAATAATCACTTAAGCTATCGTTAGCAGGCTTAATAAGATAAAGCTTTTAATGTAAATGTAATGTTCGCCAACAACACTTATTTTTGAGTTTGATCAAATTATTAGGCTTGGGATTCGTCATTTAAAAGGGAAAAGCATTCTTCTAGGGGGGCGCGGTCAGCCATTGCGGTGACCAAATTTTGGAAAGCATCTTGGTGGCGATCTAAGAGGTTTTTTGCTTGGAGTAGGGCCCATTGCTCCCGTTGTTGGTAGCTGGCGACAGAAATGCCGAGTTTAGCTAACAGTTGGCGGAGTTGGTCGCGGTCGTTGGCTCCCCCTAGGGCTTTGCCGTAGATCGTCGTTTCGGCGGCGATCCCTGCCATTAGGGTGGTGCTGAGACGTTCGAGTAAAAGATTCATCTGCTGGGGATTTTTGAGGGAAGCTTCGACGCTTTCGAGATCAAAACTGACGCCTCCTTGACCCGTTTGACCCTGCTTAATCGCTTCCCAAGGGGTCAGACTGTAGCCCGTAATTGGAATGCTGAGGAGATAACCCGCCAGGAAATGGCCCGCTTCGTGGTGCAAAATGCGTTGGCGCTGTTCGGCGGGGGTAAACAAATCAAGGAATAAGGTCATGCCTCGCCCTTGCCAATTGAACGTATCCACGGTGGCAAAGGCCATCACGGCAGCGGTAATGCCAGCGGGGACAAAGGGAGACAACTGAAAAATCCCTCCCAAAAGGCTGGTCATGGTCATCAAGAAAACACCAATGGCGATTAGGTTAAGGGCGGTTTGTTGCATGGCACTGGGTCGGTCAATTGATTGGCTACGGCGAGGGCGGTTGCGTCTTCAAGGTAGCGAAATCGGCGGGGGTGTTGCAATTAAAGAGCATTGCTGGGTTGGCGATCGCCAGCGAAAAAACAGGCACAGTAGCTAACCATTTTTGAAAAGAGCGCCCCCCCTGCTCGATAAATTGTTGGAGCGAAGTTTGGGCCGTATTGCGATAGAAACCACAGCAGGGTTCATAAAGTTGCCCTTGCTTGACGAGGGCGGCGGTGTACTTTGTTGGAATTGCTGCGAGTTGCTTGAGCCATTGCTCTAATTGCCCCTGATCAAGCTTGGGCAGATCACAGGCGAGCAGTAAAACCCAGCCCTGGAGATTTAGGGTTTTCATACCCTGATGTAAAGCAACGAGTCCCCCCTGTTGAGCCGGATCATCGAGCCAGTGGACAGTGGTGCTGAGATAGGGTTGATAGCGATCACGCCAGGGGGTCAAGAGATAAATTTCGTCACTGAGGGCCGTGGCTATCTCAAGGGTACGCCGGAGCAGGGTTTGTTCACCCCATTGCAAAAGGGCTTTGTCGGTGCCCATGCGCTGGCTTTTTCCACCAAGCAAAATAAAAATTGGTACAGAATTAGACATGGAGTGGCTGGAGGGCAGTCATCAAGGCTTGAACTTTGCTGAGGTCTTTAATGCCGGGGGACAGTTCTACGCCGCTCGACAGATCGATGCCATCGGGATGCAGTTGGCCCAGGGCGACGGCAATATTATCGGGATTGAGCCCCCCTGCGAGGAACCAAGGAATTGCTGGGTGAAATTGACGTAGATCATCCCAGTTAATCTGGTGGCCCGTCCCGCCGAGTTGTTGGGGATCATAGGCATCGAGGAGCAGCGCATCGACCACAGTTTCGTATTGTTTTACCCGGGCTAAAGAATGGCGATCGCGGATTCGCAGGGCTTTAATAATTTCCAGGTCGGGCCGTTGCTGGCGGAGTTGCTGGCACAACTCTGGGGATTCATCGCCGTGGAGTTGGGCGGTGGTGAGGTTGCCCTGACTAATGATTGCCAGCATTTCAGGCAATGTCTGGTTCGCGAAAACACCCACTTTGCCAATGTGCGCGGGCAAGGCTTCCGTCAGGGTCGCTAGTTGGGTGGGCGTCACATACCGGGGCGATTTTTGGACACAAATAAATCCCAGATCCGTTACTCCCACCTTGGCGATCGCCTGGGCCTGGTCTATCTGGGTCAGCCCACAAATTTTTATCCGCATGAAAGTTCCCTACGCCATAACCATGGTGCGAATTTAGCACAACACTGCAAAAAAAGAGGCGGCGATCGCCCCTAATCATGTTTGAAATCTTTGCAACTAGAGCTCTGGGGCCATAGAGATTACTTTTACTCCAGCAGATCACAGGCCTCTGGCTTCAGATCCCGTTCCATCAACATTGTCACCGCTTCCATGGGCGTAACTTTGCCCTTGAGGAGACGATAAACTTGCCGGGAAATGGGGATGGGAATTTCCTCACGGTTAGCCAAATCGAGCAATACAGCGGTGGTATTTACCCCTTCGGCGGTACTTCCCAGCTCTTCGAGAATCTGTTCGAGGGATTTGCCCTGGGCCAGACCGTAGCCCACGCGATAGTTGCGACTGAGGGGACTGGTACAAGTAGCAAGCATATCCCCCAGCCCTGCAAGACCCAGGAAGGTTTCCGGCTGGGCTCCCAGGTGCGCCCCTACGCGAATCATCTCCGGTAACGCCCGCGTAATTAAAGCTGATTTGGCATTGGTACCGAGCTTGAGGCCTTCGCAGACTCCCACGGCGATCGCCATCACATTTTTTAGGGTGCCGCCTAATTCAGTGCCCAGGGGGTCATTGTTGGTATAGACCCGAAAACAGTCGGACGCAAACACTTCTTGGACAGTTTCCGCGGCCTCTAGGTCAGTGCTGGCTACTACCGTCGCGGCGGGCAAACCAGCTTCAATTTCCTTCGAGAGGTTCGGCCCCGATAACACGACTACTGGGTGGTCAGGGAAAGTTTCTTGCCAAATTTGAGACGGAGTCCGGGTGGTCTTGGGATCTAAACCCTTGGTGGCCGTCACAATAATTGCCTTGGCGGGGAGGGAAATCGCCTTGAGTTGCTCTGCCACGTCGGACACCCCCTTCATGGAGATGGCCGAAATGATGATGTCAGCGTCGGCGATCGCCTCTTCGAGAGAAAGCTCACCCCGGCGCGACCAGAGCCGCAGATCATGGTCATTCACGGCGGCGAGGGTGGCGAGGGCGGAACCCCAGGCCCCAGTCCCCAGCATGGCAATGGTTTTACGGTTTGTATTCACAGACTTTAGACGTATTGTCGGGACAACAGTATTAAGGGATTGGGCGTCTTGGTCAAGGTCATTGGGAGAAATGGTTGTCATCTATCTTCTCAGAAAAATCGGGTCTAACAAACTTGAGTCGGGAACGAAAACAACGCCAACCGCCTACCGGTGAAGTTGTTTGCTTTAGTGTAAGTAAGGATCTACGGCAAAACCGTTAGGAATAAACTTCTGTTTTTGAGGCCTGGGCCTGGGCTTCAATGCGATAGTCAGGCAGACAGTTCTGCTCAATGAAGGTTTTGTAATCGGCCACTTGGCGATCGCCTTCGGCATCATCCCAACCACAGTGGGTTTTGAGGGTCGCCACGAGGGTCGGCAGGGCATCATAGCCGTAGTTGGCCAACATCGCGAGGGTGGTGCGGCGGCGGCAAATATCCTTGAGGTTATGGGCAAGTTCAGAGCGCACCGCATAGACCGCTTGGGCCTTGATATCTGGGAGATAGGGCACCAGGCGATCGCCCAGGTCAGGGGCATCATCCACAAGGGCGAGGACTTCCGGAGCTTTAGCGCCATACATCCGGAACAGATGTTGGATCGTGGTGCGATCAACGGTGGGTGTATAACGACGGATCATGGTCTCAATGGTGTGGGAATCGGCGGCGATCGCCCCCGGTAAAGTCCGTTTGCGAGTGGGACAAGGGGGAGCGGGACGATTCAACTTGCGGTAGACCAAATCCACCATTTCTTCGCCCACTTGCCGATAAGTGGTCAGTTTTCCACCAATTAGGGAAATAAGATTTCTCGCCCCTTCAGGACTATGGTCAAACAAGATATGACTGCGGGTAATGCTGCCGGGTTTTTTGTCCCCCACATAGGGTAAGGGCCGCACCCCGGAATAGGTAAAGCGAATATCAGCCCGACTGAGCTGGGCCGATGGTAATACCCGGTTGGTTTCGGCGAGGAGATAATCAATTTCGTCGTTGTCGGCCTTCACATGATCGAGGCTCCCGGTATATTTCAGATCCGTGGTGCCAATGAGGTATTTACCCAACCAAGGAATGATGAAATAGGGGCGATTATCGCTGGCCGCTTCCACATAGAGGGCGGCTTGGGGAGCTCCAGGGAACGGATCGACAACAATATGGCTTCCCTTGGTACCACCCATTTTTTGTTCTGTGCCGATGGGTTTAGCTTCGCCGGCGGCGCGGCCTAACTGACAGACTTCATCAACCCAGGGGCCGGAGGTATTCACGACCATGCTGCCTTTAGCTTGAACCGTAAAGGTTTGGCCCGTGAGCTGATCTTCACAGGCGATCGCCTGAATTGTGGCGGTATTCTCATCCCGTTGGAGAGCTGTGACGGCGGTGTAATTTAAAACCGTGGCCCCCGCTGCCTGGGCATCCAAAATATTTTCTAAACAGAGTCGCTCGGCGTATTCTACCTGGCCGTCGTAATATTGGGCGGCCCCAACCACATCCTGCGATCGCACCGTGCGGAAAAGATTCTGGAACTTTCGGGCGCTCAACATCCGGTGGGAGGGGACCGTTTTATCAAAACTCAAAATATCGTAGAGCAACATCCCCGCTTGGATGAGCCAGTAGCCCCGGGCCGCCCCTTTGTAGAGGGGGATCGTCATTTGAAGCGGTTGCACCAGGTGGGGCGCGGTACGCAGGAGCACTTCTCGCTCGTGGAGGGACTCCCGCACTAGATGAAACTCTAAATACTCTAGGTAACGGAGGCCCCCATGGATCAGACGGGTAGACCAACTGGTGGTGCCACTGGCGAAATCTTCCTTTTCAATGAGCAAGGTTTTTAAGCCCCGTAAGGCCCCGTCCCGGGCGATCCCAGCGCCATTAATGCCGCCACCAATGATGATTAGATCGTAGGTTGTGTTTTGAATGGTTTGAAAATCTCGCATTATTCAGGTTGGGAATTAGGGTCAAACTTGTGCGGTTAGTTGGCTTGGGTCATGACTGGTGCAATCCACCGTTTTTGTCTCACTACCCAACCCAGGGGATTTTTGGGGCGGCGATCGCCTCTCCCCCAGGTTAAGCAAAAAAACGACCTAGACGGGGGTCGGCTCCTTACCCAGGACTGCCGTTGCCTTGGCTTCCCGGAACATATGATTCGCCCACTGCTGCACGTCATAGCGTTGGATCGCCTGGTACATACTCTTCATGCGCCGCTGTTGTTCCTCGACGGGCATGGCCAGGGCTTGATCAATGGATTCATCCATCCGTTTCGCCGCGTAAGGATTGGTGAGGATCGCATCGGGCAGTTCCACCGCTGATCCCGCAAATTCCGACAGGATCAAGACCCCATCATCGCAACCATGGGCGACCACATACTCTTTAGCGACCAGATTCAAGCCATCCCGCAGCGGCGTAATCCAGGCAATATCTGCGGCCCCAAAGAAACCGAGAAGTTCCTCGTAGGAGAGGGCACTGGTAAAGAGCAAAATCGGGGTCCAGTTCAACTTGGCAAAGCGACCATTGATCCGACCCACAAGCCGTTCAATTTCACTTTGGGCGTTTTTGTAAACCCGCATCCCAGAGGCAGCCTTGGCCGCGGCAACCACCAGATTTACCTTGGTTTGTAACTCCGGTCGCCGCTCCAACAGGCGTTCATAGCAGACCAACATTTCCTTGGTGCCCTTCACGTAGTCCACCCGGCCAGCGGACAAAATCAGCTTGTTGCTGCCCAGTTCTTCCCGGATTTTGCGGATTCGCTCCTGGGTACTGGCTTTCTCTACCTGGGCGCGGATCTGGGTGGGGTTTGTGCCCACGGGGAAAGCATCCAAATTCACCAGGTGATCTTTATATTTCAACTGGGTGGTAATTTCGGGTTCTGCGAGGGCGGTGCCTACGGCAGTAAAGGCGTGCTCATCGACGGGCACTTGGCGGGTAATTTCGACCTTGCGCAAACTCCGGGCGACGGCGACAAAATTTTGCACATAGCGGGGCAGATGGAAACCGCACAGGTCACAGCAGAGGAGACTGTCTACGATTGCTTCACGCCACGGCAGAATGTTAAAAATATCAACACTCGGAAATGGCGTGTGGTGGAAAAAGGCAATTTTCGCGTTGGGTTTCTTCTGGCGGATGAAGTAGGGGGTCAGCCAGAGATTATAGTCATGGACCCAAAAGAGGGCGTCATCGTCGGCATCTTCGCAGGCAGCCTCGGCAAACATCTCGTTGATTTGCTTAAAATTTTCCCAGTCTGAGGAGTCGTAGGTAAACTGCCAGGGGAAGGAGTGCAGAATTGGCCAGAAGGCTTCTTTTGAGGTGATGTGATAGAAGTTTTTGACCTGGTCGGCGGACAGGGGGATGCGGTGAACCACGGAGTTTTCCTGACCGGGAAATGCCATCTTGGCTTGGAAATTTTCTTGTTGTTTGCCAGAGATTTGTTTCCAAGCGACCCAGGTGCTTTGTTCGGCGTTGGCAAAGAAGCTTTTGAGGGTCGGCATGATCCCGTTAGGGCTTGTTTTGTCACGGTAGAAGGTTTTACCGTTTTCGCGCACCTCATCATAGGGTTCCCTATGGTAGAGAATGACGAGAGAAGATTTCATTAAGACCTCCAGGGGTTGGTATGGTTCAGATAAAAAAAGGCCGCTTGCGGTAACAATGGGCCTGTGTCCAGCAGATGTTGTGGGCCGGGGGCACCGGGTAAAAATGATTTGCAACCTGGATCTTGGGAGGCAAACCGTTGGCGATCGCCGTTACACAGCACCCAAATCAACCATTGGCTCTAGCCTTGAACTCACTCCCCACAACCAGAGGCACAACACTGGGGCGATGCTCACCAACAAATATTTAGAGGCCCAGTGTAAAGGGCGTTGCCATTATTTCCCGATGAACGGCAAATTTAGTGGGGAAGCTCACCTGGGGAAGCTGGGTTTCAAAACTTCCGAGGGCTTGTTTCATGGGCCGTAAAAACTACAAAAATGGTCGATAAATGGCCATCGTATTCAATTAGACACTTTTTCATTATAACATTTTTCTCAGTTTATGTTTTTGGCTGAGTTAGTGATGGCTTGCCGGAGGGAAAGATAATGATTTATTATGGGTGGGACTTTTTATTTAAACGGTTATCTGTGGGGTGAAAGCCCGTCGAAAGGTTAATCTTTCGGGCAAAACTTAATCTTAAATTAAGGTAGTTTTAAGCTCAAAAAATCGATGCATCACAAAGATTCCTGATGCTTTCTGAAGTAATTAAGGTATGAATAGCCGCATTTTAAAGTGATTTTTTGGGGGCGATCGCCGACAAATTGATAGCCGAAAAAATAATTTGATTCTGTCAGGATATATTGATTTATCTCATCGACTCATCAGTTATCTTTGCTGTTTTGCGATCAAAAGATAAGTCATTCGGCAGATGCGAGGATGCATGGGTTGGCAACGGGCGATCGCCCCAGGCACCCGATCCAATGAATTAGTTGTTGTTACGGTTACTTAGATAGTGAATACGGCCTCTCAAATTCAGCTTAGCGAAGCAGACACCCAAATTTTGTTAGATTGGGCAGCCCAAGTGACCCATTCCAATGAAAGTTATTTCCACAAGGGGCAACGCCTCGCCAAACGCTTGGGGGCCCATTACCGGGCGGATGGCCTCACGGAGATCGGTTTTTGGACACCGGAACTGGCAGGGGAAGTGATCCAAACAAACCGCGACATCTTCTTGGAAGTCTTTACCCCCCTCGAAGCGGTGGACTTTAGCGCTCCCAGCCAAACCATTAAGTGCCGCCGGGACTGTGTAGAACTCAAACAGCAGGGGGAATTCTGTTGGGGTGTGGTTGCGGGGATGCACCCAGGCACGAGGGAGCACATGGGCTCTCTGTA
This sequence comes from Synechococcus sp. BDU 130192, assembly GCF_963876085.1. Lineage (NCBI taxonomy): Bacteria > Bacillati > Cyanobacteriota > Cyanophyceae > Synechococcales > Synechococcaceae > Synechococcus > Synechococcus sp. BDU 130192. The sequence goes on from NZ_CAWNNO010000044.1 coordinate 202,725, forward strand.
TTGGTTGCGCTACTGCGATCGCCTCCAGAATGAAATTTCGATCATCCGCGACGTTTTGGCCTATTCTCTGCCCTATGGGGTTTTTGGGCCAGCGGAACTCTACGACATGGACAGCCTCCAGCGGCAGCGGACAGACCTTGCCTATTTTGAGGCCCATTCGACCCCCCTCGACCCCGACCAAGCCCCCTGGGAACGGCCGATCCTTGATAATGCCAATGAAGTGCTGCCCCGGGTGCCAGCCCCTTTAAATATTTTGCAGGTTCACCTCAAAACAGCCTCCCCCGAAGGAACCCTGGCGGGCCTGACCCAGGTTTACCAGCGCCTCTCGGAAAAGATTGCTGCCGGAGAACCCCTCACCGCTGCCGAACAAAATTATGTCGGTTACGACGCGCTGCAATTGCTTCCCATTGAACCTACCATTGAATATCGCCTTGAGGGGGACAACCGCCACCACGAATTTTTTGCGATCGCCCCCAATGAAGCTATTGAAACGGGAGAAATGGCCTGTGGCCTCGAAGTAGAAGTCACCCTCCGCAAGGCCAAAACCCAAAATTGGGGCTATGATGTGCCGATTTTAGGGTCAGCGGCGACCAACCCAACGATCCTCAGTAGCCTTCGTCCCGATGAATTGGTGGACTTTATCAGTACCCTCCATAATTTTGCGGGGGGGCCGATCCAAATTATTTATGATCTGGTCTATGGCCATGCGGACAATCAATCGTTGGAGCTCTTGAACAATCAATACCTCAAAGGCCCAAACATGTACGGGCAGGATCTGAACCACCAGTTACCCCAAGTGCGGGCGATCCTTCTAGAGTTGCAACGGCGACGCATTAACTCCGGGGCTGACGGCATTCGCATTGATGGCGGGCAAGATTTTCGCTTCTTTAATCCCCTTTCCGGTCGGGTTGAGCAGGATGATGCTTATCTGTTGGCGATGAGTGATGTGATTCAGGATATTGGCGATCGCCAACGGTTACTCTTTACCATTTTTGAGGACGGTCGGCCCTGGCCCGAAGAAGGTTGGGAAAATTCTTCAACCTATCGCGATTTGATCGAATTGCGCCCAGAATCCTACCAATGGGGGCCATTGATTTTTGCCCACAATACACCCACCATCGAAGGGTTTTGGGATTACAAATGGAACCGCATTATTGAAGTGATGTTCCAAGGCGATCGCTGGATCACCGGTTGTGCCAACCACGATACGGTGCGCCGGGGGAACCAAATCGATGCCCAAGCCGCCGCCATTAACTGGCATTTGGGCGCGACCCTCAACGAAGTTATTTTAAATGCCTACGATAATCCGGCGACCACCCTCTGGGTCTATGGCTTTATGCCCGGCCTGCCGATGGATTTTATTAATTCTTTGATGCGGGCACCCTGGGGCTTTTTCCGCAATACTGACGAACTTTATGGGGTCAAAGTCGCGGCGGAGGAAGTGGGCTTTTTGGACTGGCAGATTACCCCAGAATTATTTGCTAAACCCTGGGCCTTTCGGCATCTCAAACAGTTGGGCTTTGAGGATCTAGATTTTCTGAAGCGGTTTATGCGCGCCTTAAACGAGGCGATGATCGTCACAGATTACGATTTACAGAAAACCGCCGATCTGTGCCAACGCTGTATCGGCAATCCCGACGGGGTCTGTGAAGTTAAACCGATGCAAGAAATTGGGGAGTCCGATCACCAGGCTTTCCTCGACCATTTAACGGTGCCGAAACTGAAGACCATTGCCATGGCGTTTATGGAGGATGGCCACGAAACCTGTCGGGTTTCCCATTATCTCGACCGGGTTGATTCCGCCCAGACGAAATTTAACTTAGCCCTGCGGGAATATCGTCGCGCTCACCCTTGGCTGCGGGAAAATCTCCAGGAAGGCGATCGCTTTAATCGTCTCAGTAACGAAGAACACACAATCTTTTACGGTCTGCGCACGGAACCCCTTGCCGAAGAGAACGATCAAACCCCAGAACAAATCGTGATGGTGACCCACATGGGCGGCGAGCCAACCACCATTACCCTCGGTGATTGGCTCCAGTTGGATCTTTCTGAATGGCGTGTGGCGATCGCCACCCCTGGTTTAGACATTGGTCAAACAGAAGATGCGCTAAAGATCTTTGAACTAAAAGATAGCCAAGGCCTCGTTCTTGAGCGTATTTTTGACGAGTAAAAGCTAATGGTCTTGTTAGATCATTAATCCTAGGATCATCGAATGATGTTGCAAAATCAGAAAAGATAGGTTGCAGATAGTCCATAATGATCTGACAAGTCACGCACCATTGTTCCACCAAATAAATTCAAAAAATCACCTTTCCCTGGCAGTTCATACTGGGAGGTTGTACGAAACTTTGTAAGATCAAGTGTTGTGCGATTCGGTTGAATACTTTCATTACTAACCAATACATAGTCTAGCCATTCAGATGGATCATTTGGATAGCGATATTTTGCGAGATCATTCATGCGAGGATCAAAAGTATAACCTTGGGGAATATTTCCTAAAAACTGAGCATTTAAAGTCTCAAGAGCATTGTCATATTCAGCAGTTTGATAATTAAAGTTCAGGTCACCAGCGATAATGATTGCTTCTCTCCGTGCTTGTGCACCCCCTGTTTTTTGATTAATAAAAGTCTCCAATTGTCTTAATTGATTTGCTCTGACACCGCTATTTTCCGTATCTGCTTGTAGATGAGTCCCAAAAATATGATAAACGATCCCTTCTTTATTAATTTTGGCGTACACAGCCCCCTTATTGGATTGACAATCAAAGCCACTACAATCAGAAAAAATAATCTGGTCAGTTGCCATGATCGGCCAGCGACTTTGCAGATATACCCCACCATCTTCTAGTTTTCCATTATTTGTATCTACTACTTCAGTAGCAGAGGAATACCCCGCTTCTTTTAAACTGCGCGATAAGTTGTTTCGAGCTTCATTATCGAAGGCTTCATTAATGACAATGACATCCCATGGGTTTGAATTACGAATCGCTGTGGCAATTTCTTGGGCGCGGTAATTTTGCATGAGATTGCCTTGGCCGGGAATATTGCGGCTTAAGAGCATTACATTGTAATTGAGAATAGAGAAACTTTTGCTCTCAAGATTATTTGAAAATTCAAGCTGGCAGACAGACATAACTCCTGAAATTGTTGTCCACCAGTGACCAGTCCAGGTTCCTCCTTCTTCCTGAGCGAGTCGGGGACACTTGATATTCGCATCACTTTGATTCCAAATTGGTCCAGCTTCAACGGCACGAGTTGTATTTGCAGTTGCAGGTAAACTCAAAGAAAATAGGAGGCTAATCGTTGAAGTTGTGAAACAGGAAAAGAGAGCAAGTTTGTTAAACATAATTTTTGTCGCTTTGAGTAGTAATTTTGTTGCTTTACTGGGGTGTATTTTGAGGTTGAATTTGACCTAAATAATATTTGATCTGATTACTTTGTGTTTGAGATGCTTACCGTAAAATACTTGATAAGTAAAATAGGCTCCTTGTTTTGAAGCCCTTAGATTACTAATTTGTTGATCGTCATATCCGGTATTAGCGGTAGAAAGAAGTCACAGCATATAGATCGCTCTTCGGCTCGTTATTTTGTCCATAGGAGATCATCTTGCGATAAATATCTAACTGAAGTTGAACATTCCGGGAGGAATCATTGAGATAAACAGACCAGTCGTCGCGTCCTGTTTCCTGGAAGGTGAATGTTACTTGACCATTAGCATTAAACTCTTGCCAAACCCCAGGACTTGTTTCTCGTAGATGACCATTTGCAAATCTCGCTAGGGTGACGTCAGAAGCCGTAATCGGATATAGATCACTTTTCGGCCCGTTATTTTGCCCATAGGAGATCATCTTGCGGTACAAATCCAACTGAAGCTGGACATTCCGAGAGGCGTCATTGAGATAAACAGACCAGTCGTCGCGTCCTGTTTCCTGGAAGGTGAATGTTACTTGACCGTTGGCATTGAACTCTTGCCAAACCCCAGGACTTGTTTCTTGCAGATAGCCATTCGCAAATTTGATCAGGGTTCCGGTTACGGCATTCGGTGTAGGAGTTGTTGGGTTTACGGGCGGTGTCGGGTTTGTGGGAGGTGCTGGCGTGGATGGTGTTTGACCAATGGTTTGACCGCCTTGACCAGAGACAACCCAACCTGCTTGCAACCACTTGGGTAAATATTGACGACGAATCGTATTGACTTGGTCAGGATCGAGATGCGTAAACCATTCGTCTTCTAGTGTATCTAAGCCAATTGTTGTAATTGAACCATCTTCGTTGCGCTGAGGGATAACGAGGAAATCACCTGAACTAACGGGACGAATTTGCGCACCAACTTTGCGGATAGCACGACTTTCACCCGTAGAGGAGCGATACACCTGTTCAGCATAGGGAACTTCAAACGTTATCTTACGGATGATCGCTGTATGAGCTGGTGCCATAAATGCCCAATTAAATTCCGAAGCGCTCATTTTTTCCTGGGATTCGGAACTTGCTTCATTAATGGAACGTTGCCATTCTGCACGGGCCTCTGCCCCAAAGGTTCCAGCCACGGTCTCCGGACTTTCATAGGTGATCGAAATTCCAGCGCCGACGGTATTAGTCGTGTCTTTAGATACAGAAACGCCATCAACCCGACTCCAGCTTTCTGTAATGCGCATTACTTCCTGCTCAAGAGTACCTGGGTTATTGCTGAATTGGGCCAAAGTAATTCTGATCGGGTTATTCACAACGGGGCCAGCAGGCGTAACCGTTACCCTAGGCAGTGCTCCCCCTGTGCGATTGAAGGAGACGGGATCGTAATCTAAAAATTTACGAATTGAGAATTCAGACCATCCGTCTGCATCATCTTTACGATTACAGGTGGTATCACGGTAAACCCGGACATAGTTGGCGGCCCATTTATCGGCTAGCCAGCCATCGACATCAATGGTGACTCTATTGATAAGGCCAATATCTAAGGTTTCATGGACAAATTCATCTAAATCATTATTTTCATGGCTACCTTGCAGTGTGAATTGTTCACTCGTGCCGTTTTCGCCGTGCATCGTCATGTAAATGGGATTATCTGTACCAGAGCCGGAATCTGTGTAAGTTTTGACAGAGATACAGTAGGGAATGGTGCTTTGGGCTTGGGCGGGTTGGACTGTGCCCACGAATCCCAGCGTTAGTAAGCTTCCAAGGGCGGCATTTTTGAGGAGGGGAGAGGAATCAAAGTTAAACATAATTCTTAGTCTTTGTAAAAAGTTAGTCAGTTATGAATCAGTTGCAAGGTAGTAGTTATAGAAAAATTTGTCCTATGCAGTTTTTGATGGTTATGAACTGGAATTATTATTAATGAAGCCTCGAAACTACTGCCAAAAGAGAGTTTCAGGAAAATTTCGATTTTAATCATTGGATATAGACACCACACGTAATCTGTCTTATATCCAAACTTATATCCAAAGAAAATTATTAAGATTCAGTGGGAAAAACTTCAAAAAACTTGTATCTTTGCTGAGAGTGCTGAGTCGTTTTATTTAAGCTGAATGCAAGCAAATTCAAGTAATGCCATTACTTTTGCATCCTAAAGCTGCATATTACAGCAAAAAAGTATTCTGTTTTACAAAACAGCTTGCATTGAAATATTTCTTATGAACTTTTCCGAATCTTGAGGCCTAACTTTGACAATTTCTCCATTGAAAAATCTGTTATTTTCACCGCCGTTTCTTCATCGACTTGAAGTGTGTTCTGTTATAGATTCCCCTCATTAATCCAGAGCAGACCGTAATAAAATACGGCCAAATATAGTCGGTTGAAGAAAGTGGCTTCAACCCCGAACAAAGGGAGCATCAAGACAAAAGTGGCAGCTTGCACAGTTATGATTTTGGGGCTTCGTTAGCTAGGGATGCACTCGCATTTTTATGTTGGGAGATGAGAGCCAGAGTCGTGGCGATCGCCAAACAAACCACTCCGACTAAGCCCTGCAAACGATTAGCCTCTGCCGGTATCCACTGGGACAAAACCATCCCCGCAAGGCCAGAAATTCCAAAAAAGATGCCGATCCCCAAACCAGCCCAATCCCCCGGAATTGTCTTAAAAATGTAGGGTAAAGTGCCGTTTCTGACGGTCGCCAAGGCCCAGGCCCAGAGCAGAGCAATCACCACATAACCGCCATCCTGGGCGGGCGCCCCCAACAGCAGTAAAAGAATGACGGTCAACCAACCAAAGGCAACACCCAAGAGGGGATATCGCTGCCACCGGAGCGTTAGCCAACCTACAGGAATCGCCAAAATCGCCACCAGCAAATTTAAGCCTTGGCCGACACTGATCCCTAACGTCAGCGGAATTGAACCAAATAAATCGAGCCACCGCTGTAAAACAATTGCACTCCCCCACGTGAAAGCGATCGCCATGAGGATCGTTTGTACAAAACCCAACCAGGGTAAGGGGCTTGGGGTTGGTGCTTCCTCAATTAGGGGCGCAGCAGGCTTCGGTAGCACCAAACCTAAACACAAAGAGGCGATTAACAACGTCACCGATCCCGCGAGGAAAGCCGGTAAAGCTCCCACCGCTAACAATCCATTTTGAATACTCGGTTTCAGAACGCCCATCACCCCGATCACCATCGTCAGCACAGAGATGGCGAGGGGCAACTCGGCGCGGCTGGGGGTACTTTTGAGCAGTAGCACGTAAATCGGGGTACGAAACATCGTCATCGCCAAGGCCCAAGCAATGGCAACTGCGGGCAACACCCACCGCAATGGCAATTGCAGCGCCCCCAAGATTGGCAGGCCAATGAAAATAGCCGCCGCTAAAATCACCCCCAAGCTGATTAAAGGCAGCCGACTCCCCAAGAAACGCTGTTGGCGATCGCTCAAGGCCCCAAATACCGGTTCCATCACTACCGCCAGTAAAACCTCTACCGTCAACAGTTGCGCCGTAAAATCCTCTGAGAATCCCCACCCACCCAACAACGTACCGAGATAGGCACGATAGGCAATCCACATTAAAGAGATCGCTGCCTGGATTGCGGCGATCGCCATTACCCGTCGCCAAAGAATATTGTTCTGTTTGGTTGCCATAAACTTGTTCTATGCCGCCACAATTTTTTTCACCATAGCGAAGAACGTTTAGCCCGCTATAAAAGCCTTACATCTTGCAATCTTGCGATAAAAAACTAAGCTATCCCAACCAATCTAGAGAACAAAAAATTAAGTATTTACTTACAGGATCAATCCTGTTTTATTTGGCTGGACTGGATAGGCGATCGCCCGCTTGGAGTTTGCGGCGGATCTCAGCATGAAACCCTTGGGTAATTGGATAAAAATAAGCCAAGATCAATCCCCCAATGAGCAATACCGTCCCCAAAGGGCCAATCACCAACCGAATCACCCAGAGGGCAGAATCTGGCTGTACCGCCGGGGGACTACCCGGAACCCGCTCAATGTAGCCCGCCCAATCAAGGGCTTTGCCGACAATATAAATCCCAAAGGCAATGCCGAGCTTTTGGAGCATCACCATAAACGCATAGAAAACCCCTTCCCGTCGCTGCCCGGTGCGCAGTTCATCGAGTTCGATCACATCCGGCAACATCGACCAGGGAATCAAATAGGCCGTTGAAACCCCCAGGCCCGCCATAAATCCCAACAAAAACAGCCATTTTTCTTGACCCGGTTGCAGGAAAAATAACCCTGCCTGGGCGACAATCCAGAACCCCATGCCCAGGGCATAAACGGTGCGTTTACCCCAACGGCGACTGAGGCGACTCCAGACAAATAACATCAGTAGGGCTGTTCCCTGCACCACTAGGGCAAACTGGGTGAAGACAAAATCCGAAAGTCCCAGCCAACTCACCACAAAATATTGCATCACTACCGCCGTAAGTTGCGCCCCCAGCCAGGAACAGAGATAAATGCCCATCACCAGCAGAAACGGGCGATTATTAAAAACAATCTGTAGTTGCTGCACCAAGGATAAACGGGGTTGGTGGCGCTGTTGGTGCTGTTGGCGATACTGTTCCATGAACTGCACCCGCTGCCATGTACCACGCACACACCAATACATACTGCCAAGGGCGATCGCCGCTGTGATTACCGCCAACACAAGATAACGCTGGGACACCACCGGCACCACCCGAAAAACTCCCTGGGCCAGCGCCAGCGCCAAAATACTGCTCCCAATGGCAAAGGTAAACCGAAAACTATTGAGTTGGGTGCGCTCATTATAATCAGACGTCAACTCTGGGGTGAGGGCGACATAGGGTAAAAAAATCACCGTGTAGGCTGTATTGAAAATCAGCGCCAAGGTAATGTAATAGATCAACAACCACTGGGTGTTCGTGGTAGGAATGCCCCACATAGCCACAAAGCACAACGCAAAGGGAACCACCCCAAAGATCATCCAGGGAAAACGCCGCCCCCAGCGAGAAGTAGTGTGATCGCTCAACCAGCCCACAACAGGATCACTAATGGCATCCATTACCTTGCCCACCATCAGAATTAAGGCGCTTTTATCCGGTGGTAAACCCGCCACATCCGTAAAGAAAAATAAGACAAAAAAGACCAGGATATTCCCAGTCATAGAAACACCAACGGTGCCTGCACCATAGGCCAGTTGGGTACTCAGTTTGAGGGGAGCAAGGGCCTGGTGGGGTGGATTAGAAGACGGATTGGACATTAACAAGTTCACGCAACAGTCTAAAAACTAACACTATTTGCCCAGAGCCGATGCCCTTGATGGTGTTTTAGCCACTTTACTGGGCAGTGTAAAATGAGATTATCCTAAGCAATGATGCTCATGCCTGAAAGTGGAACCAGTGAAAAACTAGACCGAATTGAAGCTACTTTGGAAAAATTGGGTTCTGAAATCAGTTCCCTTGGCGATAAGGTCGGCAAGTTAGATGGTGATGTGCGGATTATTAATGACCGCGTCGATACATACCAAAAAGCCTCTACCCAAGTCGTTAACCTTGCTTTTAGCCTGATTGTGGCGGCAACATTGGCGATTATTATTCCGATCATCTTTGGCAGATAATCCAAGGCGATCGCCACAGTCAAAAAAATTTTCTGTCCCATAATTGGGAGCACTGCATCGATCAACTTTATTGTGACAAACTAGCTTTGGAATTTTTTGTCACTAAGGTCAACATAGTAAAATGGCGACTGTAGCAAGCACGGGTAAATTGTCAATTACAGTTTTGCCCTAAGGTTCGCGTGAATATTTCACCCCCCATTCAACTTGTCGAAGCCCCCACCCAAGCTTTATTGACCTGGGCTAAGGCGATCGCCACGGGCACCCCAGACCCATTTCAGCGGGGGCAACAACTGAGTCAGAAATTGGGCGCAACCTATGGCAGTGATGGCCTAACCCAAATAGGATTCTGGATTCCGGAGGTGGGCGATCGCCCCGTTTACCTCGAAATTTTTACGCCCATGGAGGCAATCGATTTTCGCCTTGCCGATCAAGTCATTCCGTTCCGTCGGGAGGTGCTAGAACTGCCGCGCCAAGGGGAATTTGCCTGGGGTGTTGTGGCGGGTCTCAAGGCTGGTACCCGTACCCAAGCGGGATCGTTTTACTGGTTGCGCAGTGGTGAACAGATTGTCCGCGATGTCTTTGCCCACTCCCTCCCCTACGGTGTGTTTGCGCCAGCCGAGCTCTACGACATAGCCCAACTGGAGCGAGACAGGGCCGACCGCGACTATTTTCACCAGGAAACTTGGGTCACACCGCCCCGCAATATTTTGCAAATCCATGTCGGCACTGCCTCCCCCACCGGCACCCTAGCCGGACTCACACGCATTTACCGTGACCTCGCCCGCAAATTAGGGAATCATCAGCCCCTCACCGCCGCTGAAAAAAACTATGTGGGCTTTGATGCGATTGAACTGTTACCCATTGAACCCACGGTGGAATTTCGCCCTGCAGAAAACGAAACAATCCATGCTTTTTGGCAAATTAGGGCGATCGCCAACCAAGAAGTGCAAGTCCACCTGAAAAAACCAGACACCCAAAATTGGGGCTACGACGATCTGATTTTAGGGGCCGCGGCCACCAGTCCCGCCCTCCTCAGTACCCTCAGACCCGCCGAAGTTGTGGATTTTATTGCCACGCTCCACACCGCCTTTGCCCGCCCGATCCAGATTATTTTTGACCTGGTTTATGGGCATATCCATCACCAAGCCCTGGGATTAATCAATGCGCAATTTTTCCGGGGTGCAAATATGTATGGCCATGATACAAATCAGCAAAATCCGATGGTGCGGGCTGTCCTCCTGGAGTTGCAACGGCGAAAAATTAATTTAGGGGCCGATGGGATTCGGGTCGATGGGGGTCAAGATTTTCAGGTGTCCGACGCCATTTCCGGCCAACTAGACTATGACAATGATTTTCTGCTGAAGATGGCTGCGGTACCCCAAACCGTTGGTACAGCGACCCGCGAGTTGTACACCATTTATGAAGATGGCCGCCCCTGGCCCAATGTCGGTTGGGAAGATATGGCCACCCATTTAGATTTGATTTACCTAAAGCCCGATTGTTTTCAGTGGAGTCCGTTGATCTTTGAGCATAATACGCCCACGTTACAGGGATTTTGGCAACGGGAATGGCGGGATGTGTGCAAAATTATGGCCCATGGCGATCGCTGGGTGACCGGTTGCGCCAACCACGACACGGTACGCAAGGGCAACCACATTAATACCGCCGCAATTCGCATTAATGAATATTTAGGGGATTCTTTGCCGGAAATTTTACAAAATGCCTACGATAATCCGGCAACCCAACTGTGGATTCATGGCTTTAGTCCAGGAATTCCGATGGATTTTTTAAATGCATTAATGCATACTCCCTGGGGCTTTTTTCGGAATACAGATGACCAATATGCCGTCAAAATTATGGCGGACGAAATTGGCTTTCTCTATTGGCAAATTACGCCGGAAATTTACCGACAATCCTGGGCATTTCGGCGGTTTAAAACCATGGGCTTTTATGATCTCTCGTTAATGCGGCAGTTCTTTAAGGCAGTGGAACAGGCCATTGAAGCGATTGGCTATGATCTACCAAAGCTGGCGATTTTTCTGCAAACCGAATTAGAACCACAATTTGATTTTTTAAAGCCGATTACCATTGCCAACCTGAAGGAAATAGCGATCGCCTTTATGGAGGATGGCCACGAGACTTGTCGGGTCTCCCATTATTGTGGATCGGTACCGGATGAGCGGGCGAGCTTTAATTTACGTTTGCGGCAATATCGCCAGGCCCAGCCTTGGCTGCGAAATCATCTCGATCCGACAGGGGGCGATCGCCTGCACCATTGGTCGGATCACCAACGCACCATTTTCTACGGCAGGCGCACCAATCCCGACACCCAACAGCGGCTTGTGTTAGTGGCGCACATGGCCGGGGCTCCGAAGACCGTTGAGATTGGCAAATGGCTCGCCCTGGATTTGGATCGTTGGCAGGTGGCGATCGCCACACCGACTTTGAAGCTCAACACCATCCATGACTTAGCCCAAATTCACCTGCACAATGGCGAAGGTTTTCTGTTATCTGAAATTCCTCCTTAAATAATGTCTTTCGAGCCTAGAAAACACACTTTTTTAACCTAATTTAACCCATTTAAAAAACTTTATTTAATAATGACCATGGCCCATCAAAAATACATTCTTGCGTTAGACCTCGGTACCACTGGCAATCGTGCCCTTTTGTTTAACCACAAAGGCGATATTGTTGCCCAAGCCTATAAAGAATTAACCCAATATTATCCCCAGCCCGGTTGGGTCGAACATGACGCGATGGAAATTTGGAACGACACCAAAGCCGTCATGCAACAGGTCGTCAACAATAGCAGCATTGAAACCCAGGATATCGCGGCGATCGGCTTGACGGTGCAGCGGGAAACCTGTGTCCTCTGGGATAAAACCACTGGCAAACCACTTCATAAAGCAATTGTCTGGCAGGATCGACGGACGGCTCCCCTCTGTCAAACCCTCAGTGCGGCAGGCAAAGCGGCAGAAATTTACGATAAAACGGGCTTGGTGTTGGATGCTTATTTTTCGGCGACGAAACTGAATTGGTTATTAAGCTGGGCTAAGGAAAATAGCGCCATTAATCCCAATAATGTTCTCGCTGGAACCATTGACACCTGGGCCTTGTGGAACCTCACGGGAGGCAAAGTCCACGCCATAGATCACAGCAACGCCAGCCGGACAATGTTGCTTAATCTCAACCAAAAAGATTGGGATCCGGATTTGTTGGATTTATTCGATATTCCTCGCCAGATGATGCCAACGGTGCAGTCGAGCCTAGGGGAATTTGGTAAAACTGATCCAAGTTTATTGGGGGCGGCAATTCCGATCACCGCCATCTTTGGGGATCAACAGGCGGCCCTCTATGCCCATGGTTGCGATCGCCCCGGCTTATTGAAATGCACCTATGGCACAGGGGCGTTTTTGGTGGCGCACACGGGCGACGAGATTAAACGCTCCAAACATAAGCTCCTAACGACCATCGCCTGCACCCAAGCCCATCACGATGGCACAAATCTCGATATTGGCTATGCCCTCGAAGGGAGTATGTTCACCGCTGGGGCTTGTATCCAATGGTTGCGCGATGGCCTACAAATTATCGAAACGGCGGCGGAAACGAATGATCTTGCCCAAGGGGTGAATGATAATGGCGGCGCTTATTTTGTTCCGGCTTTAAGTGGCCTGGGGGCCCCCCACTGGGATATGAGTGCCAGGGGCGCATTTCTCGGTTTAACGAGAGGCGTCAAAAAAGAACACATGGTACGGGCTGTCCTAGAGGCGATCGCCTACCAAGCCAAAGAAGTAGTCGAAGCAATTAACCAAGATTCTGGTACGCCAATCCAAGAATTAAAAGTCGATGGCGGCGCGTGCAATAACGACTTTCTGATGCAATTCCAAGCCGATGTATTGGGCATTCCTGTAGAACGTCCCGCTGTCCTCGATGCCACGGCCCAGGGGGCAGCCTTTGCCGCCGGATTAGCCGTCGGTTTTTGGGATGATTACCAAACCCTGGTGCAAAACCGCAAAATTGATTACGTCTTTAAACCCAGTGCCAACGCCTCCCAAGCCCAAGCCCATTTCAAAGTCTGGCAAAAAGCCGTTGAACGAGCGAAAAACTGGGCCTAAACTTCCTCCTTGGGGAGGGCTTCTGCCCACAGCAAGTCCCCCTTCACAAAGAAGATCTAGGGAATGCGAATTCCCCCAACTACTGCACACCCATTGAATTTAAAAAGACTTTATGACTGCTTTACTGCTCCATGACCAACATTATTCCCTTGATCATGAAGCTTTCCTTTCAACCCTCAGCAACACAGAAAATCTACTCATTATTCAGGATCTTGATGGGGTTTGCATGGGGTTAGTCAAAGACCCTTTAACCCGCAAAATAGATCCTGGCTATATTCGTGCCACACGCAAGTTTAAAGACCACTTTTTTGTCCTCACCAACGGTGAACATGAAGGCAGAAGGGGAGTAAATCGCATCGTCGAACGGGCATTTCGCAATGTTGAAGCCAAAGATGAAACAAGCTATTTACCCGGTTTAGCGGCGGGGGGCGTGCAATGGCAGACGGATAATGGTCAAATTTCCCATCCCGGTGTCAGCCGAGCAGAACTGGATTTCCTTGGGACGGTACCAGATTTGATTGGTCAATGTTTAGGGCAATTTTTTACTCAATACGCTGATATTTTCCCCGCTGAGCTTCAACCTGAGCTGATCCATGCTTCTGTTTTAGATAATCTCGTTTCGCCAACGGCAAATTTAAATGTCCTGGCCGAATATTTAGGCGATCGCCTTGAGATTTACCAAGACCTCCAGCGCACCATGGAAACCCTGATGAATGATTTGCTTGAAAAAGCGAGTCAACAGGGTTTAGACAATAGTTTTTTCGTGCACTATGCGCCCAATTTAGGCAGAGATAATGTGGGGAAAGAAATTGTCCGCTTTGCCACAGCCAAGGATTCTGGCACCACAGATTTTCAGTTTATGGTGCGTGGTGCCGTCAAAGAAGCGGGGGTTTTAGTGCTGCTGAATTATTACTATGCCCAACGCACGGGCCACTATCCCCTAGGGGAAACCTTTAACGCCCGCCAAGCGCCCCAAAACCACGAGGAATTGTTACAGCTTGTCCAAGAGAATTTTGATCCGCAATTGATGCCATTAATCGTTGGCGTCGGCGATACGGTCACAAGCCACACCGAAGGCGATCAAGTTCGACGGGGAGGGAGCGATCGCCTATTCCTTCAGCTTGTCCAAGACATTGGTAAATGGGCAAAGAGCGGCAATCTCGTCGTGTATATCGACAGCTCCCAGGGAGAATTAAAAAACCGGATTCCTTTAAAACTGGGGACAATCAATGGTCAAACCCAAGTGATTGAAGGCATTACCGATCCGGCTGATCCGTTACAAATTAACGTTGCTTTTCCGGGAGGGTTTGAACAATACACAGCTCTTTTTCAGCAGGCCGCCGCAAACCGATCTGAAACATAGTTGAGGTTAATTTAAGCCTTAGACAAGCTCACTATAATGGCAGTAGTAGCCCACCGGTGGAAGTTTAGGCAATGGACATGACCCTTCCTTTAGAGTTAAATCTTGAAAATTGCAATTTCAGCGACGAACAATTTTTTCAACTCTGCCAGCAAAATAAAAATTTCCGTTTTGAGCGGAATGCCCAAGGAGATTTAGCGATTATGTCCCCCACTGGAGGCGAAACTAGCAACCGCAATATTGATCTGTCCTATCAACTTCAGGCTTGGAACCGTCGTACAAAGCTAGGTATGGCCTTTGATTCTTCCGGCGGGTTTATTTTGCCCAATGGGGCGATGCGATCGCCTGATGCTGCCTGGATTCCCGTAGCCCGTTGGGAAGCCCTCGCACCGGAAGTAAAGACGAGGTTTTTACCCCTTTGTCCAGATTTTGTTGTGGAGCTATTGTCACCGACGGATTCCCTAGCCCGCACCCAAGCCAAATTACAGGAATTTATCGACAATGGGTCGCGGTTGGGTTGGCTAATTAATCGTCAAAATCGGCAAGTTGAGGTGTATCGCAGCGGTCAACCCGTAGAAATTCTTGAGCAACCTGAGTTTCTCGATGGCGCAACTGTCTTACCGAATTTTCAATTGGATTTGAGCACCATTTGGTGAGCGTTGACTTCGTTCAAAACTTAGTCCAACTGCCGCCCGGTGAGTTCGACGAAAATATCTTCGAGGTTGGATTCGCGCACCATCATGCTGGTTTTATCGGGCAAGTTGTCGAGATAATGTTCTGCCTCTTGGAGGGTCGGGAAAAATTTGTATTCCCAGCGATCGCCTTTTTGTTTGACGACTAAACCTTTGCCATGTTTTGCCTGGAGTTCCTCGAAAGTGCCCTCGTCGATCAGGCGGCCCGCTTCCATAATGCCAATGCGATCGCAGAGGGTAGCAGCTTCCTCCATGTAGTGGGTGGTGAGGAGAATCGTCATGCCATTTTTGTTGAGGTCACGAATAATTTCCCAGAGACGACGGCGGGTTTGGGGATCGAGGCCAACGGTGGGTTCATCGAGAAAGAGAATTTTGGGTTCATGCAACAGAGCACGGGCGATCTGGACACGGCGTTTCATCCCCCCCGATAGGGTTTTCACCAGAGCATCGCGGCGATCGCTCAGTTCTACATACTCCAGAGACTGACGAATTAACCGTTGCCGACGAGGGTTGGGGATATGGTGTAGGCGGCCATGGAACTCTAGATTTTCCCAAACAGTGAGATCCACATCCACACTCATCTGTTGCAACACCACGCCGATATTGCGTTTGGCATGGGCGCGATTTTGCATCACATCTTCCCCAGCAATGGAAATTTTGCCGCTTGTGGGTTCGGTGAGGGTGATCAACATCCGGATCGTGGTGGATTTCCCCGCCCCGTTTGGCCCCAACAGACCGTACATTTCCCCAGCTTGAATCGCAAAGGAAAGCTCATTGACCACCGGGACTTTACTAAAAACCTTGGTGACTTTATCGAGGGAAACCGCCGCAGATGTCATGGAATTTGTAACTGTTTGTAAAGTTTACTGTCCCCATTATGCCCTGTCGCGCTGTTACTTTTTACCGTGGGAGAAGTGATTAGAGGATTTTTCCGCGATGCAATCGAGATTTTTTCAGCCGTCCGCACATCCCCTAATCTTGGGTCATCGGGGAGTTGTGACCGATCACCAAGAAAATACCATGGCGGGTTTCCAAAAGGCGATCGCCTTGGGTTTAGACGGCGTTGAACTCGATACTTTTCTCACAAAGGATGGCAAATTGGTAGTTTTCCATGACCTCTATACCAAACGGCTGACGGGGGTCACGGGGAAAATTACCGAAATGACCTGGCCAGAGATCCAAACCCTGCGCATTAAAGAGTCCCTCAAAATCGGCAAACAAACCTACACCTATCCCCAACCCGAAAAAATTCCTCTCCTTGAAGATGTGTTGAGCGAACTGCGGGGCAAATTGTTAATCAATATCGAGATGAAAGCCCCCCGCCTCAACCTCCAGCAACGGAAAACAGGCATTGCCGTCGCCCAATTGATTGAAAAAATGGGGCTGCAACAGGAAGCATTTGTTACCTCCTTTAGTATTTGGGCTTTGATCTGGCTGAAGCTCACCCATCACCCCATTGAAACAGGCATTCTCTACTCGCCTTTGGTGACCAAAAATTTCTTCATTCGCAAATTTACTGAAAGTCACATTTTAGAAAAAATCCTCGATGCCAGCTTAGTCAGTCTCAACGTTAATCTATTTAAAAAACAAACCATTCAGCGACTCCATCAACACCAATTAGCCGTCGGCGCTTGGACGATCTTTTCACCACCCCATAAAAGTCAAAACCCAAAAAAATTGGCCCAAGAATTAGCCCAGATTGATCGCCTTGTAGAACAAAACATTGATTATTTCATTACTGATCATCCCCGTCACCTCCAGCAGCATCTCCAGAAGCAACCGCAACCAATGGCTCAGCTCCTAGACGGCGGCGAAGTATTCTAAAGACGCAACCAAGACCAAACCAACCGATGACTTTTCGCCCTTTTACTCAGTTAATTCTCAAGACACATCTTCAACCAGCAGCAGTACGACAAAGATTAGCCGATGCCATTCAAAATCAGATTGTTCGAGGTACCGTCAGCCAAAACACATTTGAAATTCGACGTGTGATCCATTACACAAATTCTTTTCTGCCGATTATGAAAGGTAAAATTAAGTCCACAGGGGAAGGAAGCGTTATTAAAGTGACAATGGCCCCGCATATTTTAATAATCTGCTTCATGGTTGGCTGGCTGGGTTTTGCTTCTGGATTGTTAGCGATCGCCGCTTTTCATTTACTAGAATTATCTACTGTTCTAATCGGTTTTATTCCCGTGGGTATGCTTATTTTCGGCTATATTTTTGTCACGGCAGCATTTAAGTTTGAGGCACGCCAATCAATATTATGTTTGCGCCAACTATTGGCAATCGCATAGGTCACCAGCGGACAAACGGTGTGCTCACGCCTAAAATAAAGGGCTTACGTTTACAAAAGATGAGCGTCGTATTGTCATGGCTTCGCCCCGATTCCCCTATCAACCACAATTGGAACCCGATGTTGTTACTGCTTGGTATGAGGGGGTTTGTCCGGCTACCAAACAACTTTGTCGTCTCCCCCGCACCAAAAATGCTGAGGCGATCGCCCGTGAATTAATGGCGGAACTGAGGGAAAATCCGGATTTTAATTGGGAAAGGAAAATGTATGGGGTATTGCTAGCAGAAACGGCCACCGGGCAACGGGTATTTCTCAAGGCATTTTCGGGACTACTTAAAGGCGAAAAAGTCCTCCCCGGTTGGGTGCCACCGATGGATGGGGGCGATCGCCTGATTTTAGAAGAGCAAGAAATTCTCGCCCAGTTACGCCAGATCCGCCGGGAAATCCAACGCCTAGAAACCCTACCAGAACGAAAAACTTACCAAACGTTGCAGCAACAATGGCAAACAAAAATCGCGCAGTTTAATCAAGAGCGTCGCCAGAAAAAACAGGTACGCCGCCAAAAACGCGAAGTTTACCAGACCCATTTAACGGGAGCCGAATTAGCGCAAGCGATCGCCGCCCTTGAAGAAGAAAGTCGCCAGGAAAGCAACCACAAACGCGATCTTAAACAGGCCAGGGATCAAGAGATTAATCCTCTCACTGCGATGATTCACCAGGCCGATCAAGACTTACAAAGGCTCCGCCAACGCCGCAAAACCCTGTCTCGCACCCTCCAAAAACGGATGCACCAGGTCTATCACCTCAAAAATTTTCAAGGAGAATCAAAGGCGATCGCCGATTTATTTCCCACTGGTTTACCCACCGGCACCGGCAATTGTTGTGCGCCTAAGCTTCTCAACTATGCCGCGAAACAGAACCTTAAACCCTTGGCCATGGCCGAGTTCTGGTGGGGGAAAAACAGCCCTGACAAACAAGTAGGCGAATTCTATTTAGCTTGTGAAGAGCGCTGCCAACCGATCCTCGGCTTTTTGCTTTCGGGCTTGGGGGGGAAATCTTTTCAAGATATTTTGACGACCCCAGAAATTCCCCTAGAAATCATCTACGAAGACCACAGCCTAATTGCCATCCACAAACCTGCTGGTCTCCCCTCGATTCCAGGGCGCAGTAGCCAGACCTATGACAGTGCCTTTTCCCGATTGCGCCGCGATTATCAGGATATTTTCCTTGTCCATCGCCTCGACCAAGATACGTCCGGAATTCTTTTATTTGCCAAAAACGCTGAAACCCAACAGAATCTGCAAACCCAGTTTCGCCGCCGCAAAATTCATAAGGAATACGAAGCTCTCCTAGAGGAAAAAATTCAGCGTCCAGAAGGAATGATTACCCTTCCCCTCTGGGCAGACCCTGGCGATCGCCCCCGGCAAAAAGTAGATGCGCAACGGGGCAAACCCAGCGAAACCTATTTCGTTCAATTAGATTCCCATCGCCTCAAACTCAAGCCAATTACAGGCCGCACCCACCAACTCCGGGTCCATTGCGCCCATCCCGACGGGTTAAACAATCCGATCCTTGGCGATCGCCTCTATGGTAACCGGGCCGCCCCCCGTCTACATCTCCAGGCCACAGCCTTAACTTTTATGCACCCCGAAACCAAAAACCCACACACAATCCAGAGCGCCCCAGAATTTTAACGTTTGTATCATCAGAATAAGCATCATGAAAGCCGGATGGCATACTTTTTGAACTCTTTACATTTTTCTAAAAAAATTAATGGAATAATAAAAGAAAACTAGGGTTTAAGCCAAACCAATGTTTTAACGCGCGTAATTCTCATCATTTCAATGCCATCCTGCCAGGGGTAATTCCAAAGCCAATGTGGTGAACTTAAGCATTATGATTCAAGATTCTTATCTGCAGCACCGAGGCGATATTTTAATTGTTGATGATGTTCCGGAAAACCTACAACTTCTTTCAGAAATTTTGGTTGAAAAGGGCCACGAAGTGCGACAGGTGATCAATGGTAAACAAGCCCTCAAAGCAGTGGCAGCGGATCCCCCTGATTTGATCCTGCTGGATATTAAAATGCCCATCTTAGATGGTTATGGCGTTTGTCAACGGCTAAAGGCTAATCCAGACACCGCCAAAATTCCCATTATTTTCATCAGTGCTTTAAATGATGTTTTCGATAAGGTGAAGGCTTTTTCCTTAGGGGGCGTTGACTATATTAATAAGCCCTTTGATATGTATGAGGTGCTTGTACGCGTTGAAAATCAACTTAAGATTTTGCGTAATGCCCAGGAGCTTGAAGAAAAAAATAACCAGTTAGCCCAGATCAATCAAGATCTAAAATCCTTTAACTATATGGTTTCCCATGATTTACGGCGGCCATTAACGAAATTGTTAGGGTTTTGTGACTTGCTCTTAGGTGATGTTGATACCTTTGACGAAGAGACCTTAGAGACGTTAGAGATTATTGCGAATTCTGCTAAGGAAATGAATCATATCATCTCTGACTTGATGCGCCTTGCAGAAATTAAAGAAAAGCAATTAACCCTTGAGAGGATTAATTTAAGTGAAATTGCCATAGAAATTATTCAGGATCTCCAAGGTGAAACCCCTGATCGAGCCATAGAAATTAAAATCGAACCGGCTCTAATTATCCTAGGTGATCGCCCGCTCCTTAAGATGGCCTTTGAAAACCTATTTGAAAATGCCTGGAAATACACCAGCAAGGTCAAAAATCCTCAAATAAAATTTTATAAAATCGATTCTCAAACCTACTGCCTAGAAGATAATGGTGTTGGTTTTACCGCAGAACATTTAGAAGAGATTTTTTTGCCATTTAAGCGACTCCACACCCAATCTGAATTTGAAGGAACGGGAGTTGGTTTAGCAATTGTTAGACGTATTATCGAAGTGCATCGGGGACAGATCTGGGCCGAAACACGGGTTAATCAAGGGGCTAAATTTTGTTTTACTTTTGGTTTTGATCTACCCCAAACAAATACTTAGAAAATATTCTGTAAATCACAAAACAGTGTTTAGAAAATTAGCTTATTAAAAATCAATAAATAACATCGATTTTACCTCATTAATTTAGTTAAAGCAGCCCGAAAAATTGATAATTAGATCTTAATCTTGTTGGGGCATGGATTAATTTCACTGTATTTTCTATGGCTTCTTGATTTCTTGCCTACAATGGGGAAAGAGTTACAGATTTTTGAAACAGCTATGAGTTCTGCGAGCACAACTGTCTACAGCGATCGCCAAATCACGGCTTGGTTACGGGGACTACTGACCATTGCCTGGGCCGACGGTCATTTTGATGCCGAAGAGCAAGAGCTCATTACGCGACTGACCCAGGACGAACTCGCCCCCCACAGTAGCCTAGGAGACTTAGAACCGATTGCGGGTCAAGAGTTGGCGGCTGATCTCGGAGAAGATCTCAATATCCGCGAAAATTTTCTCCGGACAGCGGTGATGATGGCGATCGCCGATGGGGTCTACTCCATTGTTGAAGCCGATCAAATCAAAGCCTTTGGGAAAGCCCTTGGGGTAGATCTCAGCGCCCTCCATAACCTTGAAAAAACCCTCTACGACCCCGAAACTGTCACCACCGAAACCCCCCAACCAGAAGTTCACCTTGATGCCCTTAAACCAATCCGCAACTGGCTCGATGGCATGGACATTGACGATCCCCGCGTGGCCCGCTTCATCTGTAAGATGGTGCCGCCCCAATGCCCCTTTGAGCGGGATATCAAGCTATTTGGCAAAAAAATTGTCCATATTCCGCCAATGTGCAAACTCAACCCCCTCTATGAACAATTGGTCGGCCTCCGCTTCCGTTCCTTATCTTATTTAGCCGATGACTGTGACGAAGACATTTCCGAATTTATTTGACCCGACCGCAAGGGATTCGGGACTTACGAGTTGTAAAGTTATGTAAAAACACGGTTTCATAGAAGATATTCTCAACTCGTTAGGAAAGCATTTTGACGCATTACAGTAACGTTCTTGACCCGATTCCCTCTACACCACCACAACCTAATCCCCGTCCCCGCAACTATTCTCGACTAACGCTCCTCAGCTATGCCACTGGCCCAGTCTGGATTATCCTTTGTCATCTCGGCATGGCGATCGCCTTTTTTACAGGTCTCAGTTGGGGAGCTGTCCTTTGGATTATTTTTTGGTACTGGCTGAGAATGCTCGGTACCACCGCCATTTACCATCGTCTCCTCACCCACAAAGCCTACCAAGCTTCCCCTTGGGTGAAATGGATCGGCAGTTTTATTACTGCCTCGGCGGGGCAAATGGGGCCGAGTTGGTGGAAAGCCCATCACGAAGATCACCATCGGTTTAGCGATCACCCAGGCGATCCCCACAGCTCTAAGGAGGGGTTTTGGTGGGCTCATTACCGCTGGCTCATTTCTCCCAATACCTTCCCGAAAAAATTGCCCGCTGATATTGAGCGAGATCCAATCCTGAAACTGATTGATCGCTTCCATTTTGTGCCCCTCATTGCCCTAGGCGCATTGTCCTATGGGGTCGGCGGCCTGGAATATCTGGCTGCATTTTTTATCAGCACCACCCTCCTGTTCCATGGTGTCGCTTTCGTGAATTCTGTCTGTCACAAATGGGGCGATCGCCCTTTCCAAACCACCGATCACAGTCGTAACAATGGTTGGGTTGCCGTCCTTGCCCTTGGAGAAGGTTGGCACAATCTGCACCACGCCTTTGGTTGGTCGGTACGCCACGGAATCACGATTCAAAAAGGTAAGGTGAAATACCTACCGGACTTTACCTATTCTTTTATTTGTCTCTTGGAGCGTATGGGATTAGCCAGTAAGCTAAAACAACCCACCGTTACCGATCTACAGAACGCGGCCAATCCCTAGATTTTCCCCAAAGGGAAATATTTATCCTGGGTTCTGGCAATACCAATCAATAGTCTCCTGTAAACCCTGCCGTAAACCAATCGCCGCCTCGAAACCAAATTTTTCCTTGGCTTTCTGGGTATCTAGGCAACGGCGGGGTTGTCCATTGGGTTTATCCGTTTCCCAGATAATCTCTCCGTCAAAGGCCATTAGTTCACAAATTAGCTCGACCAAATCCTTAATAGAAATTTCTGTATTGGTTCCTAGATTGATGGGGGCTGCCTCATTATATTTTTGCGTTGCTAAAACGATGCCCTGGGCCGCATCCGTTGCATGGAGAAATTCCCTGGTCGGGCTGCCATCCCCCCAAACCTTGAGCTGTTTAACGCCATCCCGTTGCGCTTCGTAGACTTTACGGATTAAAGCGGGGATCACGTGGGAGCTTTCCGGCTTGAAATTATCCCCAGGGCCGTAGAGATTAACTGGTAGTAAATAAATGCCATTGAAACCATATTGCAGGCGGTAGGCTTCTAGTTGCACGAGGAGCGCTTTTTTGGCGATGCCATAGGGGGCATTGGTTTCTTCGGGATAGCCTGCCCAAAGATTTTCTTCTTTGAAAGGTACAGGGGTAAATTTCGGGTAAGCGCAAATCGTCCCGACACAGACAAATTTTTCGACCCCCGTTTCGTAGGCACTGTGAATGAGCTGGGTGCCCATCATTAAATTGTCATAAAAAAGTTCAGCGGGTTTCTCGCGGTTGAGGCCAATTCCCCCCACATGGGCCGCCAGGTGAATGACGATATCCTGACCTTGGACTGCTTTTTGACAGGCTTCGAGACGACGTAGATCACAACTGGAAGAACGGGGGACGGTAATATTTTCCGGTTGAGCACCTGCTTGGAGCAATTGGTGAATTACTTGTTGGCCGAGGAAGCCAGCGCCGCCAGTGACAAGGATTTTTTTCTGGGAAAGATCAATCATGGGTAGGGAAAGAGAAAGGGAAAGGCGTGATTATTCTACGGGGTTTTCTGGGTCGAGATGGTGGAAAAGTTCCGCGAGAATGGTGTTGGAGAACAGTAATCCTTCTGGATCGCTTAGGGCAAGACGTGGTGGCGTTGTGGGGGAAAGGAAAGCCCAGCCTTTCTGGAAAGGGGGTTTTAGGATTTCTAGAATCTGATCCACACTACTTTGGCCAAATTCTGTGATCAGTTGAGATAAATCCAAACCTTCCGTTAAACGGAGACCCAACATCAAGGTTTCAAGGAGGCGATCGCCTTTTGTTAAGACCGCCACGTCTAAAACACCATTATTTTGTTCGTATTGTTCAACCCAGGCGTAATATTCGGCGCGGGTGCGGGGCCGAGAAAAGCGCTGATTTTGGGTAAAACTGGCGGCCCCCATGCCGAAACCATAGTAGGGGTGATTTTCCCAATACACCCGATTGTGCTGACATTGGTAGCCAGGTTTGGCGTAGTTGGAGATTTCGTAGTGGTCATAGCCTGCTTTGCGGAGGGTTTCACTGGCGAGGCGATACATGGCAGCGGTATTTTCATCGGAAGGAAGGGGGCGTTCACCAGGTTCGTATTGTTTGCCAAAGGGGGTTTGGGGTTCGATCACTAGGTCATAGCAGGAAATGTGGTGGGGATTAAGGGCGATCGCCTGATCAAGGGAAGCCTGCCAATCGTCGCGGGTTTGATCTGGCAATCCAGAGATCAGATCCAAACTCCAGGGGATCTGCGATCGCTCCAGGTGATCACACGCAGTAAATATATTTATTACCCTGTGCGATCGCCCACAGTTTGCCAGCAAATTATCCTGAAAAGCTTGTACCCCAAGGCTTAGGCGAGAAATACTAATATTTTTGTACCGGATCAATTGTTCTAAAGAAAAAGTGCCTGGATCAATTTCGAGGGAAATTTCTGCTCCCTGGGCAATGCCAAATCGCTGATCAAGGGTACTTAAAACTTTCTCCAAAAGGTCAACCGGAAATAAAGAGGGTGTGCCGCCCCCAAAGAACACCGTCTTTAACTCGCCCCCCAGGATCGGTGTTGCGCGGATTTCCCGACAGAGCCACTCCCCGTATTCCTCCATCTGGGCGCGAATCCCCGCCGTTTGTTTTTCCCCCGTCACCGTAATCGGAAAATCACAGTAAAAACAGCGGCGTAAACAGAAGGGGAGATGGAGGTAGGCACTGGTAACCACGGTAGAACAGTCTCAATGGGGAATAGGGAGCATTTAGCTGGAAAATTGGCGCAGAAATCAACAAATTTTGTTAATTCCCAGAGGCGCGAAGGAATGGAAGGCCCACCGATATAATGAGGGCATTATTCTCCATTATCCTAAACCCCAAATTCCCCCTAAAACTGGGACTTATAGCCGGGTAAGACCTATGTTCGATATTTTCCTTGTTCTGATCTTTGTGGTGGCGATCGCCCTTGTGGGATTTGATGTCATTGATTTACTCCCTGCCTCTGTGCGTGACCAAGCCTCCAACATTGACGCCCTCCGGTGGGTGGGGGCCGGTTTTGCCTCACTCCTGGGCCTTTCCATCGGTCTTCTCGCCCAGAGTACCTATCGCCGCTTCGAGCAACAATTTCGGCGCACCCCCATCGAAATTATCGTCACCCGTGCTGTGGGTTTAGTGATTGGGCTTTTGGTGGCAAATTTAATGCTTGCTCCCATTTTTCTGTTGCCCATTCCTTCAGAGTTTGGTTTTCTTAAGCCCACCTTTGCCATTCTCGGTAGTATCACCTTTGCCTACCTTGGTGTGAGCCTCGCCGATGTTCACGGGCGCACTTTTCTGCGGCTGATCAACCCCAATAGTTTAGATACTCTGCTCGTTGCTGAAGGAACCCTCCGTCCTTCGCCGACAAAGATCATCGACACAAGCTGTATCATTGACGGTCGCCTAGAAGAACTCCTTAAAACAGGTTTTATTGAAGGACAAATTCTCATTCCAATTTTTGTCCTCAACGAATTACAGCAACTCGCCGACGCCAGTAACGACCAGAAACGCGCCAAGGGTCGTCGGGGCTTAGATATTCTCCAGAGTATGCAAAATCGTTTTCCCAAACGGGTTTCTGTCAACCCCGCAGACTACGATGACATTGCTACTGTGGACGCTAAACTAGTGCATTTAGCCCAGGAAATTAATGGGATTCTTTTGACCAATGATTACAATCTGCAAAAGGTTGCTAATCTCCAAAAAGTCGAGATTTTAAATATTAATG
This sequence comes from Synechococcus sp. BDU 130192, assembly GCF_963876085.1. Lineage (NCBI taxonomy): Bacteria > Bacillati > Cyanobacteriota > Cyanophyceae > Synechococcales > Synechococcaceae > Synechococcus > Synechococcus sp. BDU 130192. The sequence goes on from NZ_CAWNNO010000044.1 coordinate 228,300, forward strand.
ACCTTGCCCAAGCGATTCGTCCGATCTATCTCCCTGGAGATAATTTAGATGTAAAAATTCTTAAGCAAGGAAAGGAAGAAAAACAAGGGGTGGGTTATCTCGAAGATGGCACGATGGTTGTTGTCGAAGAAGGAAAACAATTTATGGGTTCCGATGTTGCTGTAACCGTTACTTCATCTTTACAAACCTCTGCGGGACGGATGATTTTTGCGAAATTAAGTTCTTCCCTGGCTCTTTAATTAACTGGTCAATTTTCTTATGATTTAGTGCGTGGAGGTCAGATATATGAGGTTTAAATGCATTGCTTTTAGTACCCTGATCAGCCTTGGCTTGGGGTTAGGCAGTTGCCAAAATCAGTCTAATCCTTCTGCCCCTGAACCCGACGGAACGACACCTACCGATCCGACAGAAGAACCAATTCCTGTTCCCGCTGAACCATTGCCCCTAGTCAATTCTCAAGGGGCCGATACGAAGGAAGTAGAAGCAGTAGATCAGAATTATTCCTCCCCTGATATTAGCCAAGCAATCATTCCGGAGCTTATGGAAAACCGGGAAGAATTGGGGCTTTGCCAAGAGTTTAGATTTGAATCGGAGCTCACAGAAGCGGCCTCTAATGTTTACCGTGTGGGTGAAGATGAGTATCTTGTGCACCTTGTTTGTGGCTCGACGGCCTATCAACTGCTCCAGAATTATTTTTTATACCGAAGAGACGAAGATCAATTTGATCTGACGCCACTGCCGATTACTTATTTTTACCAAGATACGGATCAACAATTGATTAAAGAAACAGAAGTAACCAGGGCTGGGTATTCAGAATATGATCCGAGTAGCCAAACCATTAGTATTTTTACGAAAGGCCGAGGTTTAGGGGATTGCGGTAGCTTGGGATTTTATCAATTTACAGGTACAGATCTCAGCTTAAATCGGTTTCTCCTCAAAGATGAATGTGATGGTAACTATATTGAACCCATTAACTATCCTCAAGTTTATCCCTAGGAAAATTATGAAGTTTTTTGCCTTGATTTGTTTAGCTCTGTGAAGTCCTAACCACTTGGCTAAAATGTCACCAAAATAGGACACAATGGGTAGATATATGGTTCTATTTTTGAGTCCATTACCCATGGAACAGAAAAATCTGAAAGCTTACCTTGATTTGGTGCAAAAACTCTTAAACTGCCGCCGGGGTGAAGAGTGGATTGTCCTGCGGCAAAACGAGCAGTTGGTGGATGCCCAATTTATTGAAGTGATGGAACAGGTGGCTAACTACCTTGCGGCGGAAGGTGAACTGAATGGGGCTCGCTATCTCCACAACTGGGCGGGCAAATTACATCATATTCTCACCCAACCGAATCCGGTCGCGCCCCAGCCAGATGCCACTACCCAAGCCTATGCCCAATTGATCGAAGCGCTTTTAAATTGTCGTCGGGGAGAAGAGCAGCAGATTTTAGCAGCGAATCAAAAATTGATCACCCCGGATTTGGTGAAGTTTATGCAGGAGGTAGCCCGGCAGTTTAAAGACCAAGGTAAATCCCAAACGGCAGCTTACCTCCAGGATTTGGCCACTGCCGTTAATCGTACCTGGATTCAAACCCACGATTTTCAGCCGAACTTACAAAAAGCAAATCAATTAGCTCCAGATCCTTGGGATGATTTGCCATCAACGACTTCCCCTGAACCGATGCCAACTGTTTCGTCATCTCAGCCTGGGACAATAGCAGGGCCAGAAGTTCTAGAAAAAGCAGATCCTCTGCCAACGGATACCCCGACGGTGACAACAATTGCTCTAGAGGAAGTCGTGCAAAATTTAAGTGATCAGCTAGGGGACATGAGAACGGAAATGGCGGCGATCGCCCAGAAGCTTGCCAGCGTAGAAGCGGCTCTTTCGGAATCCCGTCAAGCGTCTAATCCCCTCGCTTATCTCAGCGTTTTAGAACAGGCCGCCACAGCAGGTTGGATGATTTCGACGGACGAAGTGGCCCAATTGATCGGCGTTCAACCCAGTCCCAAAAAAGGGAAAAATAGCTTTGAGCGGGGCAATTGGCGGTTTGTCAAAGCGGGTAAGATTGGTGCCCAAACCGGTTGGCACGTGGAAAAAATTCACTAAAGTCGGCTAAATTCAACGGTGCCATCTACTCCTTGCCAGCGCAACAGATTGATGGGTTTGCCCGTCGTCCAAGTCGCCATACCCAGGGCTTTTCGGGGGGCGACAGTCCCTAAGGCGATCGCCTTTTCTAAATCACAAATACCCCACCGGACAAGGTTTTTGACCCCGGCAAACAGCGGTAACGTCGTGCCGGATAACGTGCCATTGTCCAAGCGAGCCGTGCCGTGGGTGACGGTAATTTGGCGATCGTCCCAGGGATATACCCCATCCGGGAGACCGATGGGGGCGAGGGCATCACTAACTAAAAAAGGTTGTTTGGCGGCCCGCAAAAAAATCTCCAACATCGTGGGATTGACGTGCTGGCCATCGGCGATCAGGCCGCAGTAAACGTCAGGATTCACCATTGCTGCTCCCAATAAACCCGCCTCCCGGTGATGCAAACTGGGCATCGCGTTAAAGGCATGGGTGATCATCGTTGCGCCATGGGCAAAGGCTTGATTGGCTTCTGTTTCTGTGGCGAGGGAGTGACCTAAACTAACAACAATCCCCAAAGAGCGCAGATATTCCACACATTTATGGCTGGGATCGAGTTCCGGGGCAAGGGTGATGATTTTGATCATTGGGGCAAATTCGCCGATTACCTGTTGCAGATTCTTCAGGGTCAACGGTTGTAAATGTTGGGCTGGGTGCGCCCCTCGTTTTTCGTAATTTAAAAATGGCCCCTCTAAATGTATCCCCAAAATTTTTGCTGTATTCGGTTGCGGGTCTCCCCAAAGCTCGGCAAAGACAGCCAGCGATCGCCGGATGTTTTCTAGAGAAGTGGTGACGATGGTCGGACAAAATGCGTCAATGCCCTGGCCCCAAAGATAATCACAAATTTCTTGAAGTTTCGGCAGATCCGTCTGGGTCACTTCTGGAAACGCTAAACCCAAACCACCGTTAATCTGTAAATCTACTCCCCCTAGGGACAATAAATCTCCGGCAATATCCAAGACATTTTCCTGAAATTCTAGTGAAATTTCGGTTTCCATTGGCTTTAGGTGCGTTAAACAACGATTTGCATCGAATCGCAACCAAAATTGACCTTCTAAACCAACAAGACGCGCCCTGATCAGGGTTTGTGCAGAGTTCTCCCTTTGTTTATGATGGTTAGTCGGCATGACATACATGAGCTAAAAACCTATGAGTGTAATTAATCCCCTGGTTGGCATCATTATGGGGAGCGACTCTGATCTTCCCACGATGGAAGCGGCGATCGCCATCTGTAGACAATTTAATATTCCCCACGAGGTTGGCATTGTGTCTGCCCATCGTACCCCGGAGCGCATGGTGGAATACGCCCAAACAGCCCATGAACGGGGTTTAAAGGTGATTATTGCTGGGGCAGGTGGGGCCGCGCACTTACCGGGGATGGTTGCTGCTCTGACGCCTTTGCCGGTGATTGGGGTGCCCGTCAAAACCAGTACCCTCAGCGGCGTGGATTCTCTCTACTCCATTGTGCAAATGCCGCGTGGTATTCCGGTGGCGACAGTGGCGATCGGAAATGCGACCAATGCCGGTTTGTTGGCGGTGCAAATGTTAGGGGCGTTCGATCCAGCGCTATTGAAACAGGTGCAAGCCTATCGTCAAAGTCTCAAGGAGATGGTACTCGATAAACAAACTCAATTAATGGCGATTGGTTATGAGGATTACCTCAAGCAAATGTAGTGTTTTGCAAAATGGAGGAAGTTGCTACAGGAAATTAGTAGATGAGCGACATTGCTTTTGAAGAAACTTTTGTTGATTCTTTTGTGACCTATTCCGTGGAAATTGCCGGGAAGATTTACGTTGTGGAAAATGTCCCGGCTAGGGTCTGCCAGGAGACGGGCGAGAAATTATTTGCGCCGGAGACGGTAGATCGGTTGCAGGAAATTATCTGGGGTCAACAACCGCCCCTCAAAGTTGTAGAAACGCCTGTTTATTCTTTTTCTTGAAACTTGTTGGTTAGGACGACAGAATATTCAGGACAATTTTGACGAGAATGGCGATCGCCGCTGCGGCAATACTGCCAAGAAGCGTAATTCTGACGTTGGTGGTGTGTTTTTTAATTTCGATTTCGGCCTTTTTTTCGGCCTGACGGGTCATGTATTTTTCTAACTCAAAGGCGAGGGTTGAACCCACCGCAATAATCACCGCTGCATCATCGGCTAACCCCGCAAAGGGAATCACATCCGGCACCGCATCGAGGGGCGAAACTAAATACAATAATGCGGCGATCGCCATGGTTTTTGACCGCCAGGCCACGTTCGGATCCTTAATCAGTTGGGCGAGGCCTTGCACCTTTTGCCAAATATCTTTGATTGGCCCCCGGCGCATCTCCCCTAAATGAGCTTTAATTTTTTCAATATCCGCTGGCGTTACCCCCTGGGCAAATCGCTGAAATACCTGGGCAATACGGGTTTTGTCCTGTTCCCGTAAATTGGCTTTAACCTGTTCTTCGAGGTCGTCGTGGAGAGTTGTAACCGCTGGCTGTGCTGGGCGAAATCTCTCGATCACCCGTTGCCAAGGCTTGGGGGATGTTTTCTGGGGGGGCGTATCGATGGGTTCTGCGGCCACATCAATAATTTCTGGGGTTTTTGCTTCCGGCGATCGCCACCATTGTTGCCAAGAGGTTTTCAGATTGTCCAGAAACTTCACCACGACCGCAATTACCCAAGCTCTAGTTTTTACTGTAGCGAATCTAGGTCTCTTTGTAGGCTGCACCGAGGTAGAGTTCACCGACCTTCGGGTTCGTTAGCAAATCTTGCCCTGTGCCCTCAAAGCGATCGCAGCCACTTTCTAAAACATAGCCCCGGTCAGCAAATTCCAACGCCTTTTTTGCGTTCTGTTCCACGAGCATAATCGCTTTACCCAATTGATTCACCGCTTTGATTTGCTCAAAAACACTAGCCACCAGAATTGGTGAAAGAGCTGCTGACGGTTCATCAAGGACGAGAAGATCCGGGTCTAACATCAAAGCCCTGCCCATGGCTAACATTTGCCTTTCGCCCCCAGAGAGAGTACCCGCCCGTTGTTTGCGCCGTTGTTTCAGCACGGGGAACATCGTATAAATTTGTTCCTTGAGATTTTCGAGGGAGCCAGACCGCACAAAGGCCCCCATTTCTAAATTTTCTTCGATACTCAGGTTGGCAAAAACGTTTTGAATCTGGGGGACATAGCACATACCCCGTTGCACAATTTGGTTGGGACGCAGGCCAGTAATGGGTTTTCCTTTGAACGTAATGTTGCCTTGGTTGGGGGTCAGGAGACCAAAAATCGTTTTAGCGAGGGTCGATTTTCCTGCGCCATTGGGGCCAATGACCACTACTAATTCTCCGGGAGCAATCCGAAAGTTAATGCCCTGGAGAATGTTTAGATCTTTGATATATCCTGCATAGACGTCATTGACGACCAAGAGATTTTCCGCAGTTGCCATAGATTTTGGGTAAAGGTTGCCGATTTTCTCCCTAGCATAAAAGCAAATTGCCCCCCGGTTCACTACTGGGAGGCGAAATTTTGAATAGAGTGAGTGACGAAAAAAGATTATTCGGTGAGTTCGTCGTCTTGGCCGAGGAGTTGATTGATTAAGCTGGAAATAAAGGTCAGCACCAGGGAACCAATCACCGCCGGGAAAAAGCCATTGACTTCTAAACCCGGTGTGAGGTAGCCGACTAACCCCAAGGCGATCGCATTGACAACCAGGAGAAACAGGCCGAGGGTCAAAATGGTCAGGGGCAGGGTAAAGAGGATCAAAATTGGTTTAACGATGGCATTCACAAACCCAAGGGCGATCGCCCCGATCAAGGCTGTGGTCAGGCCATTAATTTCTAAACCAGGGACAATGGTGGCCGTAAGAAAGAGGGAGCCAGCCGTCGCTAACCAGGTCAACAAAAACTGAGGCATAGTGAGTGCGGGGATGATGTTTTGCTCCCATTCTATCGGGACTTTTTGACCATTAGGGCATAACGGCGCAAACCTTAAACCTAAGCTTGTTTCCAGAAGTGAATAATTTCCCGCACATGGTTCAACACTTGGCTATCTTCACTGAGTTGGGCGATCGCCGTTGTCGCTTCCCGGGCGAGTTGTCGGTGAGCTGCTTCATTGGTGGCTTCTAGTTGTTCGAGGGCGGTCCGCATTTTCGCTAAATCGCGCCGGAGGCTATGCCATTCTTCCTGGTGGGTTTGGCTATTTTTTTCGGTTGTTTCTTGTAGGTTTTTAACTCCTGCCTCTAGGGTCACCACCCGGTGACGTAATTCCACCACATCTTCCCGGGGATATTGGATTTGCTGGCGAATTGACATGAGACGCTGGGCAATAAATTGGTAAGCGCGCACCGCTGGCCGCAATGCCGTGAGCAATAACATTGCCCCGCCTGTCACATACCCCACCGGACTAATGCCCCAGGCCGCCAGACCATATAACCCCAAAGCTGAAAGCAGATGGAGGGCGATCGCCAACAGCAAACCAAACCGAGCAATTTTTGCCACATAGGCTAACTGTTGGGCATCAACAGGGATATTTTTCTGGCGAGAAATCACCGCCTCGGCCTTTGTCTCCTCCGCCTCAAAATAAATATTCCACGGAATCGTCACCACCGCCAACAGCCACCAAAAACTGGCAATGCCCACCAGCCAATCGACTAAACTACCCGCCGGAATCTGGAGCCACTGCAAAATGAAAAAAACCACCAGTGCCAAAAATCCTGACCCAAACCCAAAACTCACAAAACTGTAACTGACCATGACGAAAATCTCCTGGGGCGATCGCCTTTATTACCACCATTGTGGCGACCCAATCCCAGAAATTTTCTTGCCCTGTGCCACTTTTTGAACCGTCCAAAAAAAATCCTCCCTTGAGGGAGGTGGCCGATAGGCCGGAGGGTGCCATTCTCCCCTTGAGGGGAGCTAGAGGGGTGTTTCTTGAGGGGTGTTCTGCCTACAAAGGCCGATACACCCGATAATCAATATTCGGGAAAATGTTGTCCATCTTCTCAATCTTTTCGAGCCAACCCGCATCAATCTTGCCGACTTTTACATCCTCATAGATTTTTTCCAGGCGTAACACATGACTCTTAGTACGTCGTTCCGCGTAGGGCACCATGGTACCTGTGCGCATAATAAACGCCCAATCCGATGACTGTGCCAACAGCAACTCCCTCGCAGCTTGGTTCAAGGCCCGTTCTTCTAGTTCATCAGCTGGTTCCCGCGTCGAAAGCTCGATCATGCGTTCCGCAGCCTTGTGGAGATAGGGATAAATCCAAGCATTCGTCTGGTTGAGCCAATATTCATGGAATCCCTTGTATCCCCAACTCGATTGGGACGGCACCGCCACCTGTTGCGTCGGCTCCATTTTTAGATAATCTGCCAAGTGGGTCATCTGGTAGGTATTTTGGTCGTACCAAGACTTGCGGAAAAAGTAATCCAAGAACCAGGGGCCTTCGTACCACCAGTGGCCAAACAATTCCGCATCATAGGGAGACACCACAATCGGGTGACGCCCCATCATCTTATTCAGACGACCAATCTGTTGCTCCCGGTTGTACATGAAGTTGCCCGCATGTTCTGCCGCTTTTTCCCTCGCCCAGTAGGGATCATAAAGGCCTTTTTCAGATAAACCACCATCACGACTGGTGATCTTGTGGTACTTGATCCCCGTATTTTTCCGCTGGCCGTTGGGCATAATGTAGGGCTTGATATATTCATAGTCCGCTTCCCAACCGAGATCTTTATAAAACTCCCGGTAACAGACATCGCCCGGATAACCCACTTTCGATGACCAAACTTGCTGGGAAGACTCATGGTCTCGGCCAAAGGCAGCAACCCCAGTTTCTGTGAAAATCGGCGCATAGTTACCATAACGGGGCCGGGGCCGCGCGTATAAAATGCCGTGGCCATCGGTGAGAAAGTACCGCAGTCCCGCATCGGCGAGCATCCGCTCCAAACCTTCATAATAAGCACATTCAGGCAACCAAATGCCCTTGGGGGGACGCCCAAAATTCTCTTCGTAGCTTTCACAGGCCACCTGCAATTGTGCCCAAACTGCCTGGGGGTACATCTTCATCAGGGGGAGGTAGCCATGGGTGGCACCACAGGTGATGATTTCGAGGTTGTTACTGTCCTGGAACTGCTTAAAGGCCGTCACGAGATCCCGGTCATAGCGTTCCCAGGTGTCGAGGATGGCACTAAATTCTTTGTGGTAATACTCCGCTAAATATTTAATGTGACCGTTGTATTTGTTATGAACAATTTCCTTTTCGACCAGCTCCATTAACAGCTTCATGTGGGCGTCGTAGCGGTCTTGGAGGAGAGGATCCCGGAGCATCGCCACCAAAGGTGGGGTCATGCTCATCGTAATTTTAAAGTCGATCCCATCTTGCTTTAGCCCTTCAAATACGTGAAGCAAAGGGATATAGGTTTCGGTAATTGCTTCAAATAACCACTCTTCTTCAAGGACAAAATCACTTTCGGGGTGACGGACAAAGGGGAGGTGGGCATGGAGAACGAGGGCAACGTAGCCTAAAGCCATAGTGGTATTCCTTCCTTAAAAAGAGTCGCTTGCTGAACGATTTTGAGGCGTCGGTGTCAATTTCCATTAGATTCTAAAACGATTTGGTCAATGCACCGCATCTAACTCAAGTTTGAGGCTCTGGGAACATGGGGTAATTCGTCCTCTACGGATTACAATAGGTTTTGGAGTAAGCTCACCATAAACTGTTCTTTTCCCCTAGATTGTGCATGGTAGACAGATTGTGGATCACTTACTTTCTTGGGGCGAATTTGTCTTGTTTGAACTGCCTGTGTCTGCTGAAGATCAATCTCAACTTTCACCTGTTACGGCCGATATACAACTGCGATTGTTGTTGTTTACGGATGAGCGTTTGGCCCATCGGAGTGAGATCAAGCGGGTGCAAGATTATCTTGAGCGTTTGCGGCAAGAAACGGATTTTTCTTTGGAAATTATCAATATCAAAGATCAACCCCAACTGGTGGAATTGTATCGTTTGGTGGCGACGCCTTCTCTGGTCAAGGTTTTTCCGGAGCCGTTGCAGGTCTTTGCAGGCAGCAATATTTTGCCGGATCTAGAACGGTGGTGGGGGCAGTGGCTGGATACAGTAGCGGCACTCAGAAAACAGCTTGGCGATCGCCAATTGGCTGAGGTTGAACGATGCGATCGCCGCTTGGCTGCGTCCCAGACAGAACATTCTAAGGAAGTAATGCGCCTGTCCGACGAAATCTTCCAATTGCAACGGGAAAAAGAAGCTCTCCTCAAGCAAATTGAATTTAAAGATCAGATTTTGGCGATGCTGGCCCATGATTTGCGCAGTCCCCTCACCGGAACGTCCATCGCCATCGAAACCTTAGAAATCCTCTCAAAACGTCCGGAAACGGAAAAAACAGTTGGATTGCGGGGGCAGCTTTATCAGCAGGCGAAAAACCAACTCCAGATCATGAACCGGATGATCACAGAGCTGCTCCAAGAGTCACGGCAACTACTGACCAAATTAGATGTTAAGCCCCAGCCGATGGCCCTGAGTCCCCTATGCCAACAAATCACAGAGCAAATTCAGGAGCGGTTTCAACGTAAATCAATTCAATTAGTTTTAGATATTCCCCGGGATCTGCCAGAGGTTTATGGAGACCGGGAATTGATCCGGCAGGTCATTGTCAATTTGCTAGATAACGCCATCAAATATAGTCCTGAAGGGGGGCTTGTGCGGCTTGTGGGCCTCCATCGCACCCTCCAACAGGTACAGGTGAGTGTGATTGATACGGGCCATGGTATCCCGGAGGAGGAACAGGAAAAAATTTTCGAGGGGCATTTTCGTCTTAAGCGAGACGCCACCCAAGAGGGCTACGGTCTGGGTTTGGCCGTCTGTCGGCAAATTATCCAGGCCCACCAAGGCCGTATCTGGGTCGATAGTACCCCAGGCCAGGGCAGTGAGTTTCACTTTACGCTTCCGGTGTCAGGCGATCGCCAAGCTTAATGATTTCTGTGCAGTATTGATCGAGTTGGGCCAGACGGGCTTGGATCTGTTGTTGTTTTTGGCTTTGGGTGTTGGGGCTGCGGCTGCCCTGGAGAAAGATTAAATCAGTATTGAGGAGCCGCAACCCCCGATACAATTCCGTGTGGAGCGATCGCCAAGCGCTATAGATTTTTTCAGGAAGCTGTTCCCCAGTGAGGGGGGCTAACCGGGTTTCCCAAAAGCTGAGGAACCCTTGGCCCTGACGGACTAAAGCCCCCGATTCCTGTTGGAGGGGTGTTAAATCTGTGGCCAGGGTTTGCAGATCGATTTTTAATTGTTGATAGGCAGAAAAATTCATCGGGTAGATAGTGCAAATTTAGAGAACAAACAAGCCATCAAAACTGTATCAAAATTAATCTTTCCAAAAATATTTTGCGCAAATCTAAACTTTTAAGTAAGAATTAAGATACTTAAAGCAAATTTAATCTCTGTTTTAAGCTTTTTGTTCAAGTCTCCAGCTTCATCCTTTTGGTTTCAGGAGTCGGCCCCTCGCTTCCCCTTCGACCGAGGAATGCGGGTTAAGGTTGCCCCAAATACTGCCTTCTATTACAACCTTTTTAAGCTCGTCCGCTGTCGTTGTTGTTTTTCTTCTCCCCTGTGTTTCTATGACTGCTTCTCCCGTTCAATTAACTGCCGCATCCGAAACAGAAAAATTTGATGTGCCGCTACCTGCTTGGTTGAAAAATTACCTTTATCAGCCAGAGCAATTGGTCGGGGTCTCCGAAGGCGATCGCCAACTCATCGGTGAAGCCTTCCGCTTTGCCCATGCCCTCCACGAAGGTCAAACCCGTAAATCTGGCGAGCCTTATATTGCCCATCCCATTGCTGTAGCAGGATTGTTGCTCGACTTGGGTGGTAATGGCGCGATGATTGCGGCGGGGTTTCTCCATGATGTGGTCGAAGACACAGAAGTCAGTCCCGAAGAAATTGAAGAACGCTTTGGCGCTGAAACCCGCAAGCTTGTCGAAGGGGTAACCAAGCTCACCAAATTTACTTTTTCTAGCAAAACAGAACGCCAAGCAGAAAATTTCCGGCGGATGTTTCTTTCCATGGCCGAGGATATCCGCGTGATCGTCGTGAAACTCGCCGATCGCCTCCACAATATGCGCACCCTCGAACACCTGCGCCCCGATAAACAAGAGCGCATTGCCCTCGAAACCCGTGAAATCTTTGCGCCCCTGGCCAATCGCTTGGGGATTTGGCGTTTTAAATGGGAACTAGAAGACCTCTGTTTCAAGTATCTAGAGCGGGAAGCCTACCGTTCGATGCAAAAACACATTTCCGAAAAACGCACTGAGCGGGAAGCCAAACTCGAAGAGGCCATCGAAATTATCCGCGATCGCCTGCGTCACCTGGGCCTCCACGTCTGGGAAATTAAAGGTCGCCCGAAGCACCTCTACAGCATCTATCACAAGATGCAACGACAGCACAAAGAATTTGACGAGATTTTTGACATTGCTGGGATTCGGATTATTGTCGAAACTAATGACGAATGTTACCGTGCCTTGGCGGTGATTCACGATGCCTTTAAACCGATTCCTGGACGCTTTAAAGACTACATTGGCCTGCCGAAGCCCAACCGCTACCAATCTCTCCACACCACCGTTGTCGGCTTAAATGGTCGCCCCCTCGAAGTGCAAATTCGCACCATGGAAATGCACCACATCGCCGAATACGGGATTGCCGCCCACTGGAAATATAAAGAAGCCGGTCATTCCGCCGCTAGTTTCACTTCCGAAGACGAAAAATTCACTTGGTTGCGGCAACTGATCGAATGGCAAAGCGACCTCAAGGATGCTGAAGAATACATTGACAACCTCAAGGACAATCTCTTTGAAGATGATGTGTATGTCTTTACCCCCAATGGGGATGTGGTAGCCCTGGCCAAAGGAGCCACTTCTATCGACTTCGCCTACCGCATTCACACCGAAGTGGGGAACCATATGAAAGGGGCGCGGATCAATGGTCGTTGGTCAGTGTTAGAGAAAAAACTCCGCAATGGCGATATCGTCGAAATTATCACCCAAAAAAATGCCCACCCCAGCCTCGATTGGCTCAATTATGTGGTTACTCCCAGTGCCAAAAATAGAATTCGCCAATGGTTTAAGCGATCGCGGCGGGATGAAAACTTAGCACGGGGCCGCAGCTTACTCGAAAAAGAACTAGGGAAAACGGGCCTCGATTCGATCCTCAAATCCGAAGCGATGCAAACCGTTGCCCACAAGTGCAATTACCAAAATACCGAGGATCTGTTGGCGGCCCTGGGTTACGGCGAAGTCACCCTCAACCAAGTGGTGAACCGCTGGCGGGATCAAGTGCGCGACCAGGAAGAAGAACATCTCCCCCAACTGGAGCTAGAAGCTTCTTTAAACACAGCGACGAAACCGGCCAAGCCCCTCCAAGATAGCCATAAATACCCCATTGCTGGCATTGAAGGGTTGGTTTATACCATCGCTAGTTGTTGTGCGCCCTTGCCCGGCGAACCGATTATTGGCATTGTCACCCGCAGCCATAAGGGGATTTCCATTCACCACCGCAGCTGTGCCAATGTGCAAAACTTCGATGGCGATCGCCTGATTCCTGTGAGTTGGAATCCCAGCATCGACCAAAAGCACGCCCCGGTCTACCCTGTGGATCTCCGCATTGAAGTCATTGACCGGGTGGGAGTGTTGCGGGATATCCTGTCACGCCTGAGCGATCAGCACATCAACGTGCGGAGTACCAACGTGAAAACGAGCCACGGCCAACCAGCGATTATTTCTTTGCGGATTGAAATTCGTAATGCCCAACAACTGGCCCACAGCATTAATCAAATTAAAAACATGAGCGATACTTTGAACGTGCGCCGCGTCACCCAAATCGAGCAGGAATAGCAACCTAAGTGATCATACTGAAAATCTCTGAAAGGTCGTCAAATTAACATCAGAAGGCCGATTGCCTAGGGCAGTAACCCGTTAGAATAACCATATAGTTCTTTTTGCGCCTAGAATCTATGACCGCTGATTCTGCCTCAATGCAGGATGATCAACCGTTAATTCTTGTCATTGATGACGATCCAATTTCGCGTCGCCTGATTCGTTTTTGGATGGAAAAAGAAGGTTATGCAGTCGCTGAAGCAACCAATGGTCAAGAGGGACTAGAAATATTCCAAAAAACCATGCCCGATATTATCCTGTTGGATTTTATGATGCCGGTCATGGATGGCTTGGAATTTTGCAATGCCTTTCGACAACTCCAAGCCAGCACTGAAATTTCTCCTGCAAAAAATACTGAATTTTCCCAGGAAACTTTCCTGCTTCGTCAAGACTTGGTGGCCTACCAACAAGCAGAAGATCTGCTGACAAAGATCGCCCGCACTCCCATCTTGATGATTACTGCCCGGGAGGATGACGAATCAGTCACCAAGGCCTTTACCGCCGGGGCAACGGATTTCATCACCAAACCAATCCACTGGACAATTTTGCGCCAACGGGTGCGCCATCTCATTTATCAGGCAAAGCTCTACCAACGTTTGGAAGCAACGAATGTGCAATTGCAACGGTTAGCGGCTTTAGATCCTTTGACCCAACTGGCGAATCGTCGGGTTTTTGATTTGGTTTTAGAGCGTCAATGGCGACTGATGCTCCGCAATCAAATACCTCTCTCGATTATTTTCATTGATGTAGATTTTTTTAAAAATTACAATGATACCTATGGTCACCAGGCTGGTGATCATTGCTTGTTTGAAGTAGCCCAGGCGATCGCCAGCCAAGTGAAGCGACCCACAGATTTAGTTTCCCGTTATGGTGGCGAAGAGATCATCGTCATCTTGCCAGACACCCCCGGTGTTGGGGCGCAATTATTAGGAGAAAATATCATCGAGCAAGTCCGCAGTTTGCAGATTCCCCACCAGAGCTCTTTGGTCGCGCCGATTGTCACGGTCAGTTTGGGGATTGCCTCCATTGAACCAGGCTGTGTGACGACGAATCCAGAAAAATTTGTCGCCCTGGCGGATGTCGCGCTATACGAAGCCAAGGCCCGTGGTCGTAATCAAATGGTCGCTAAGGTGTGGGGTCAGGATTAATCACTTGATAAATGGCGGAGTAGTCTGCCTCGGCGAGATTCAAGGCGATCGCCTGCTCGATAATCTCTCGAATGCCTTCTAGCCCCGTGGTTTCAAGGCCGACGGTTTTTGCGGCGGCTAAAAAGAGCCTAGTATCTTTGAGTAAATGCTTCGTGGGGAAGTTGGGATTTGCAAAGGTGCGATCGCCCATGCGCGGCAGTTTTTTATCAAAGGTGGGGGCATAGAGGGCACTATCTCGCAAAATCCCCATAAATTTATCAAGATCGACTTTTTCTCGTTGGATTAATCCTAAACTCAGGGAAAAACTAGCCGTTAAGCCCGCAATCAACTGATTTAAAGCCAGCTTAAGGGCTGCTGCCTGACCCACTGCCCCAATATATTTCGGGTCTTGCCCCAGGGTTTTAAAAATTGGCAAACAGGCTTGGAATAATGTTTCTTCGCCCCCGACCATCACGAGCAATGTTCCCTTTTTTGCTTCGGGAATACTGCCGAGGACTGGTGCTTCTAGATATTGACCCTGGCGTTCTTGCACTGCTTTGGCGATCGCCTTACTTTCTTCTGGGGCAATCGTCCCCATCTGGATAATTGTTTTCCCTGTAAAGGAAGTATCTGCGTTTTCTAATAAGACCGTTTGGATTGCCGCCGCATCACTGAGGGTCAAAATTAAATAATCACTGTTGGCGATCGCCGTTTGGGGATTCGTCGTTACCGTTAAACCTTGTTCTTCCAGAGGATTCAGTTTTTCTGCTGTCCGGTTGTAGGCGGTCACCAAAAAATTTTCCTGGGCTAATTTTAGGGCGATCGGTGTCCCCATTAGCCCCATCCCAAAAACACTAATTCTCATCAAATTCTGATTCTATAGACATCACTTACCATCTTCTCTCAATACCCTCCCTTAGAAAAACAGAGTATGAAGGGAATTAGAGAAGCATTAATCCTCCCTAGAGGGAGGTGCCGCAGGCGGAGAGTGTCTCTCCCCTAGAGAGGAGTTAGAGGGGTGGGGTGGGGGTGTCCAAAAAGAAAACCCCACCTGGAGGCGAGGCTTTCTCAAAATCAAAAAGTGTGAGAATTAAATCTGTCTAAACAAAGTTAACTGGTTTAGAAAGTGAAGGTAGTGCGGAGAGTACCGATGATGGCATCTTCTTCACCCAGCACACCCTGAGCAGCATCCTTCAACCAGATTACGCCAGGAGTGATGGAGATTCCGTCGGTGAGTTGGTACTTATAGAAACCTTCAACTTGCAGAGGAGTCTTGAGATCACCTTCTGCAAGGTAAGGAGGAGCACCAGCAAAGAGGCCGAGAACGTTACCTTCTTTACCAAGGTCGTTGAAGGCTACACCAAGACCATAGCTCCAGATGTCGAACTCGTCGCTAGAACCAGAAACTTTGGCATCAGTGTACATCCCGTAAGCGGCTAAGGAAATACGGTCAGTAATGTCAAACTTACCTTGAACACCGTAGCTATTGGCTTCAGTGCCGAACAAGCCAAGAGCGTTCGCCCAAGCTGTACCATTTACTGCAGAACCACCACCGAAGTCATAGATAGCACCGCTGTCGTGGTAGCTGTTGACGTAGGTTACACCCAACTCAGCTCGATCGCCGAGGTTGAAAGCAATCTGTGCTAGTGCACCGTATTCACCGTTGAACAGACCATTGCTTTCAGTGGAATCGGCTGCTTCATCAGCGAGGTAACCCAAGGAGATATCAACGGGGCCGAGAGGCATGTTGAAACCTAAACCGGAACCACCACCAATGGTGTAGATGGGGCTGGATGCAGCAAGTTGAGTTAGAGATCCGCTACCACCGGTGAAATCTTCAAGGCCAGTTGCACCGAAGGTTGTGCTGGTGTAGTCACTGTGGAGACCACCAAAAGCTGCGAGGTAAACATTTGCTCTGCGGAGAGGGAAGTAGTAGGCCAACCAGTCGATGACAACGTCGTTGCCAGTGTCGAGGTTAAAGGTTTGGAAGCCTACACCAGAGCCGAGATCAGGACCATCATCAACAACTGCACCTGCAGTGGGGGAGAAAGATGAAGAGTTCCCAGCAGTCAAGCGAGTGATTAAAGTATCTTTACCGGTGAAGCTGGTTTCAAGGGTCAGGCGAACGCGGTCGGTGAAAGTCGTTTGAGTATCATCATCATCATTGGCAACGATGGTGGCACCGTTAAACCCGCTGGCTACACCATCTCTCAAGAAGCTAGGTGTCAAGTCAACATCATCAATTGTGATGTCTCCTTCACCCCCTTCAAGGCGAAAGTCTAGGGCATTCACGTCGCCGAAACTATCACCAATTGCGAAGACAACTTCACCTTTCAGTTTAGTTGTGGTGGAGAATTGATTATCTTCAAGGAATTCAACGCGACCTTCGAGGTCATCGACGCGAGCGCCTAGGGTAGCCAGTTCCGCTTCAAATTCGTTGATCAAGCGACGGAGTGCAGCGAGATCTTCGGGGGTTACTTCAGAACCACCGCTTTGTATCATCCGCTCGATTTGTTGTAAACAAGCGTTCAGACCAGCCGCAAATTCATAACGGCTGAGGGGACGGTTACCACGGAAGGTGCCATCGGGGTAACCAACGATACAGTTGTAGTTTTCGACTAGGTTACGAAGCGCATCAAAAGCCCAGTCAGAGGGAGAAACATCGCTGAGTTGGAAAACGCTGTTTACCTGAGCAATGTCACCTTGGCTGTAGGTGTTGATTTGGTTAAGGAGTTCGCTGTTATTTGCTTGGGCTTGGGCGGTGCCAGCAGTGGCAACGGAGACGCCGACAGCAGCCGAAGCAATGGATAGAGACTTCCAGAGAGATAAAGATGTTTTCATTTGTTTTTCCTCACACATTAGGCACTAGATTCTGAGATTTCAGATTAGGCCTTTGTATCAATCATATTAGCTCAAAATTTTGGATTGGGAATGGATTCGTCATAAGAATTTTTTGATGATTCCTTTACCTATCCATTAAGTAAAAGTTACCTGAGAAGTTTTGTCAGAAATGTTACAGCATAGCCTCCTGGATTTTGAATCGATAGAGTGCTTGCGCTTATTTTTTTTCTTCTAGATAGAAAATCTAAAAACTTCCCAGATGTTTTTCCTTAAGGTTTTGTTTGAGGTGTTGGCGGCTTTTGACGTTTACAGTTGATCGAAAGTTCCGGCGAGATCAAAATCTTTTTGGGTAAGGCCGCCAGCGTCATGGGTGGTTAGGTTTACGGTGACTTTGTTGTAGGAAATCTCGATGTCGGGGTGATGGTCGGCGGCTTCGGCCGGTTCGACGAGTTTGTTTACAAAGTCAATGGCCTCAATAAAGTTTTTGAACTTAAATCGGCGTTGAATTTTGTTATCAACCTTTGACCATTCAGGAAATTGACTCAATTGTGCTTGGATTTCGGTGTCGGTCAATCGGGTTGCCATGGAGAAAACCTCCTCTAAAAAACTATCCGCCCTTACTAGGGTTATCTCTACGATAACGAAGCAAGGGCGGTCTAGTCGGGTCTCTTTAGTTAAAATCTGACTGCCGGAAGGAACTCCGACTCTCTTAACCTACTCAACGGAGTAAGCAAAATTTTAGAGAACAGCCCCGGCACGCAGCCGATTTACTTTAACTGTGAGACCCATGTTGTTACTACTGTCATTCATGGGCATCACCTCCTATTCTCCGGCAGGTTTTATCCGGTAGAACCTCTTTATGCTGGCACAAGCATTTTGAAAATTCAACATTCTCCACTCTAGGGACACCACCCTCCGGCTTCGCCACCTCCCTCAAGGGAGGATCTTTTGAGGGCTTTCCGGAACACCGGCCAATTATCCCCTCCTGGGAGGGGTAAGGCTTCGACGTGAGACTTCGGCGTGAGCTCAGTCGAACGCTCAGCCGAACGGGTGGGTTAACCAGCAGCCTACTGAGGCACCCCTCAAGGGAGGATCTTTTGGGGGCCGGAACATCCTCCAGTCTTCGGCCACCTCTCTCTAGGGAGGATGTTTAGCCGACGACGACATCACGAATGCGCAGGGAAGGGCCACCACAACCGACGGGTAAACCGCTTTGGCCTCCCTTGCCGCAACCACCGGATTCGTCCCAGTAGAAATCGTCGGCGATCGCCTCAATATTTTTCAAGGTTTTAAAGACGTTGCCAGAGAGGGTGACATCCTTGACGGGTTCAGCAATTTTGCCATTGCGGATCATCCAAGCTTCCCCGGCGCTAAAGGTAAACATTTCGCCATTGGTCATGCCACCGAGCCAGTTTTTCGCATACACCCCTTCTTTGATGTCCGTGGGTAAGTCGGCAACGGGCGTTTTGCCCCGCTCGATCCAAGTGTTGGTCATGCGGACAATGGGCGGATAGTGATAGTTCAAACAGCGGGCGTTGCCTGTCGGTTTTTCGTCAAGCTTGCCAGCGGTTTCGCGGGAATGGAGGCGGCCCACAAGTTTGCCATCTTGAATCAATTGGGTCGTGGTAGCCGGAACGCCTTCATCATCATATAGATAACTACCACGATGGCCTACTGGGGCGGCTCCATCAAAAATCTGGAGATCTTCCCCACCAAATTGTCGGCCCATGCTCATGGTTTCAAGAAGATCGGGATTTTCATAGGCCATATCCGCTTCGGAGAGATGCCCAAAGGCTTCGTGGACAAATAGCCCGGTCAAAATGGGGTCAATGACAACGGTATAGGTGCCACCTTTGGCCGCGGGGAGGGTCAATGAGTTAACGGCCCGCTGGGCTGCGCCTTTAACTTGTTCATCAAGGTTTTCTAGATCTTCGTAGGCTTTGCGGGATCCAGTAGTTTCCCGCCCGGTTTGCACCGTTTCCCCATCACGGGCTGTGGCGGAAAAACGCATTTCTAGATCAACCCAGGACTGTTCGATCAGGGTGCCCTCTGAAGTCGCCAAGATGATGTGCTGGGTACTATCGCCGTAACTGACCCTGGTGCTGGTAATCTTACCGCTCTGGCTCAAGAGCAAATCACTGTAGCGATCGCATAATTCTTTTTTCCGTTGTAAAGGGATGTGGCGTGGGTCGCTTCCGCTTAGGGGTAAGGAGCAAACCGCTTGAATTGGGTCAATGGGAGCCAAAAGTGTTTCATCATCACCGATTAAAATTGCGGCGGCGATCGCCTCTTCGATCCGAAGCTGCAGATTTTCGAGATTATTAAAGGCCGCAAACCCCCAACCGCCTCTGTGACAAACGCGCACCTGGCCTCCAAGGGAGGTACTTTCACTGAGGGTCTCGATCTTATTTGACCGCAAAACAATACTGCTCCCCGCTGACTGTTCCAAACGAATCGCTAAAAAATCCACTTGATTTTTATACCGTTGGATCAGATCCGTTAGCTGATCCTTATACCCAGCCACAATTTTCTCCATTGCCTTCCCCTTAATCTGAGCGCTAAACATAGAACAATTTTGACATTAGCCTTAGGTAATTGAGAAAGTGTCGATAAGATCCCAAAGGCTTGCCTTGTCTAAGTTTCCCACTCTGGCTAATCAAAAGTAATGCCATTGCCAACATATTCTTATCCAAGATGTAAACAATTGTTAAGTTTTTGTGTGTTAACCTTGACTCAAGGACAAAAACTAAACTTTCACGGAGCACATTTGTATGCCTTATACTCTCGATGCAGCAAGAAACATCTTCCCCAGTACATTAACTGCGGATGTTGTGCCGGCTACCAGCGCTCGGTTTAGTCAGCTGAGTGCAGAGGATCAACTGGCATTAATCTGGTTCGCTTACCTGGAAATGGGTAAGTCAATCACTATTGCTGCTCCTGGTGCGGCAAATATGCAGTTTGCAGAATCTACCCTTTTGCAAATCAAGCAGCTCTCTTTTAAGGATCAAGCCCAGGTAATGTGCGACCTGGCGAACCGTATCGATACGCCCATCAACCGCACCTATGCGACTTGGTCTGTAAATATTAAGCTCGGTTTCTGGTACCGCCTCGGCGAATGGATGGAAGAAGGCAGTGTTGCACCTATTCCTGCTGGCTACAAGCTGTCTGCCAATGCTTCTGCGGTTTTAGATACGATCCGTAGCCTTGAACCCGGCCAACAAATTACGGTTTTGAGAAATGCCGTTGTGGATATGGGTTTTGACCCAGCCAAGATGGAAGGTTATCAGCGTGTTTCTGAGCCGGTTGTCGTGCCGACGGAAATTGCCCAGCGGGAAAAAATCGAAATTGAAGGTGTCGATAACCCCACAATTAACCAGTACATGACCAACCTCAATGCCAATGATTTTCCGGCATTGATCAGCCTCTTTGCAGAAGATGGTGCTCTCCAGCCGCCGTTCCAGCGTCCGATTGTCGGCAAAGATGCAGTGTTACGCTTCTTTCAAGAGGAATGTCAAAATCTGAAGCTCAACCCGAAGAAAGGGGTTGTAGAACCCACTGATGATGGTTACACCCAAATTAAAGTCACTGGTACCTGTGAAACGCCCTGGTTTGGTGCGGCGGTAGGCATGAATGTGGCTTGGCGCTTCCTCCTCAATCCGGAAGGGAAAATCTTCTTTGTGGCCGTTGATTTGCTCGCGTCTGCGAAAGAACTGCTCAACCTTGTGCGCAAGTAGTGAATGCTTGGATGAATTGCCCTAATTCTCAATAAATTCATCCCTGGTAACGTCCCAATTGGGGCGTTTTTTTGTCAGTATGGCGTGGTTAGAGGTGATATTTTGAAATTGATGCGGCAAAAAGAGGGTCTGGGACTACTGTGGGCGATCGCCATTTTCTCGGCTTGGCTGGGAAGTGCTGTGTATTGGTTGAGTCATCCGCTAATGGGGCTGTCCTGGCCTGGGATTGTTGCGGGAATTTTTGTGAGAACTTTTTTCCACACAGGTTTATTTATCCTGGCCCACGACGCCATGCACGGTAATTTATTGCCGAGTTCCCCCCGTTGGAACCATCGCCTGGGCCGTTGGGGGGTCAGTTTGTACGCTTGCTTGTCCTACAAAGACTGTATTCGCAACCATGCTAAGCACCATCGCCACCCTGCCCAACCCGGAGACCCGGACTTTCATAATGGGCGGCACCGCCATCCGCTGCTGTGGTACTGGCATTTTATGGGGAAATATTTAGCGTGGCGGCAATTCTGGGGATTTGTGCTAATTTTCGGGGCGATCGCCTTACCGTTAAATATGCTGGGTGATGTGCCCTACGAAAATTTTTTTGTGTTTTGCCTGCTACCGATTTTTCTCAGTTCTTGGCAACTGTTTTTCTTTGGGACTTATTTGCCCCACCGCGATCACCCCTCTCTCCCTAAACGCATCAGGAAACAGTCAATTGGGTGGCGAATTTGGTCATTTTTAAGCTGCTACCACTTCGGCACATTTCACGAAGAACACCATCGTCATCCCCATAAACCTTGGTTTCAGCTACCGGATCACGGTGTTTCTTAACAAAATTGTAATAAAAACCTTAAATTCCTGTGAGCACGTCGCTTGAGCGGTATTAGTGTTTCGGCGATCGCCGCCAAATTGCGGAATTATGAGAATTTAGACTGCGCTTTTGATACATAACTTATTATAATCAAGCCCATTAGTTTGAACTTACTAAAGTCAAAACGATACTTATTTTAAAATTCACTTTTTTACTCACCCATGCTAACGATGCCCACTGCGAATACTCAATGGTCACTGCAAGAAAAAACAATCGCCAAAGAAGCGTTTGAATTATCCTACCGCCGAGAAATTGCCGCAGTGATGGCCGAAGCAAAACGCCAGGCAACCCTCGCCGCAGACCCCGCTGATCTCTGGCAGCTCAATGATTTTTTGAGTGCCCGGCGGCATTATCTAGATGGCAAATACGATTTCAGCCCCGAAAGCCTCGTCTTTACCTTCGCTCAACTCATCAAAGAAGGTTGGTTGGAACTGCAAGAATTAGACGGTTTAGCAGCCGATAAACTCTCAAAAATCCGCATCCTCACCCTAATGTAAGCTCTGGACTAGGGCCTTGCGACGCGGAATCGCATAGTTTAAAAAGTCCTTCGCCATGATCGTATTGGGAAAAATCGCCCGGGCCTCAGCCAAAAGATCATCTAACGTCAGCTCATTTCCCGGCATATAACGGGGACTGAAGTGGGTCATGATCAGTTGCTTCACCTGGGCCAAAAGGGCCACCTGGGCGGCCATCGTCGAGGTGGAATGGAGGCGATCAAAGGCCATCTCTGCATCCTTGTGGGCGAAAGTTGCCTCGTGAATTAAGACATCGGCATCCTGGGCTAACTCCACCGCTGCATCACAAAAAACAGTGTCGGTACAATAGACCATTTTTCGGCCAATTTCCGGTTGACCACAGAGGTCTGAGCCGTTGATTTTGCGGCCATCGTCGAGGGTAACGACTTTCCCTTTTTTGAGGTCGCCATAAATGGGGCCAGGGGGAATCCCCAATTTTTGCGCTTTAGCGAGGTTAAATCTGCCGGGACGATCCTTTTCAGTCACCCGATACCCAAAGGCTGTGACCCGGTGTTTGAGCGGTAAACAGGTCACTTGAAATTCTTTATCTTCGAAGACTAAGCCGGGTTTGACTAAATGTACCCGCAGGCGATCGCCAATGCGCATATAGGAATACTTTTCACAGGCCCGCAGATATTCTTCTAAACCAGGGGGGCCATAGATTTCTAAGGGATGTCCCGTTCCAGCGAGGCCCATGCTGGCGATCAGACCCATTAGCCCAAAAATATGATCGCCGTGCATATGGGTAATAAAAATGCGGCTAATTTGGGACGAACGGAGATCACTACGGAGAAGTTGATGCTGGGTTCCTTCGCCACAATCAAAGAGCCAAGCCTCGGCCCGCTGCGGTAATCGCAACGCCACACTTGATACATTGCGTGCCCGGGTCGGCACACCAGAACTGGTTCCTAAAAATGTGATTTCCATTCAGGCGATCGCCCATAATCTACATCCTATCCATCATAAATCTTCCCCAGAAGCAAAGCCCCCCCAAAAAATCCTCCCTTGAGGGAGGTGGCCGCTAGGCTGGAGGGTGATATCCCTGTAGGGGAATTTCAGTAGGCTACTGGCTAACCCACCCGTTCGGCTGAGCGTTCGACTGAGCTCACGCCGAAGTCTCACGTCGAAGCCTAGCCCCTCCCAGGAGGGGATAATTGGCTGATGTTTCGGAAAAGCTCCCCCCTAAATCCTCCCTTGAGGGAGGTGCCGCAGGCGGAGGGTGCCACTCCCCTTGAGGGGAGCTAGGGGGGTGTCAATTACTTATTCGCCTGGGCCCAAACACGGGTGGGCAGACCCCAAATATAAATAAAGCCCTCCGCTGACTCATGATTAAACTTGTCATCGGCCCCGTAGGTTGCCAGATCCGGCGTGTAAATTGATTTCTCAGAACGACGACCGACAATCCGCGCTGTTCCTTTGTGGAGTTTGAGGCGTACCACACCCGTAACCCGTTCCTGAGTTTGCTCGATAAACGCATCCACCGCTTGCTTCAGGGGCGAGAACCACAGACCCCGATAAATCAACTCGGAATAAGTCTGCTCCATGCCGCGCTTATATTGGGTCACATCGGCGGTGAGGGTTAAACTTTCCAAATCGCGGTGGGCATCTACCAGGACACACATCGCCGGAGATTCATAAATTTCGCGGGATTTAATCCCCACAACGCGGTTTTCGATCATGTCGATCCGGCCAATGCCATGGTTCCCGACGATCTCATTTAACTTAGAAATCAGAGCCACCGGGCCAAGGGCTTCGCCATTCACCGTCACTGGGACGCCTTTTTCAAAGCCAATCTCTAAATATTCCGGTTCATCGGGGGTGTCAGAAATAGCTTTCACCATTTCAAAAACCTCTTCGGGGGGTTCGCACATCGGGTCTTCGAGGGGGCCAGCCTCAATACTGCGACCGAGCAGGTTTTTATCAATACTAAACGGCGAAGATTTTTTCACGGGAAATGTCAGCCCATATTGTTCACCATAGGTAATCGCTTCTTCCCGGCTCATGCCCCATTCCCGCGCTGGGGCGAGCACTTTGATTTCTGGGTTTTGCGCCAAAATCCCCAGGTCGAAACGTACTTGGTCATTCCCTTTCGCAGTACAACCGTGGGCAACGGCATCAGCCCCATATTTTTCGGCGGCCCGGACGAGCATTTTTGCAATGAGGGGACGCGCTAAAGCGGTGGCGAGGGGATAGCGATTTTCGTAGAGGGCATTGGCTTTAATCGCTGGGAAAGCGTAATCGGTAATAAATTCTTCGCGGCCATCTTCAACGAGGGAAACTACAGCCCCAGAATTTAAGGCTTTTTGTTTAATTGGGCCTAGCTCCTCACCTTGTCCTAAATCTGCGGCAAGGGTAATTACTTCCTTGACACCCCATTCGTGCATGAGATAGGGAATACAAACGGATGTATCGACACCGCCGGAATAGGCGAGGACAACTTTTTCTGCGCGACCCATAGTTCAAATACCGTATATAGATGAATCAAGGCAGATTATAGCTTGACATTGCCCTGGAAAAAGCTTGAAAAAACCGGACTTTTGCTGCTATCACAAAATGCTGACACCTCCCCCGCTAATTATCCCCTCCTGGGAGGGGTTGGGGTGGGTTGACAGTAACCTGCTAAGACACCCTCCGGCCTGACGGCCACCTCCCTCAAGGGACACCCCTCTAACTCCCCTGCGAGGGGAGAACTTTTTTTTGGGGATGGGTGAGGAGCCAGGTTTTGATGGTTTCGGCGATCGCCTCTGGGTGATTTTGGGCATCGTATTCGCTGAAACGGAGAAAAGAAACGCCTAGAGCTTCGAGTTTGGCTTGGCGATAAGCATCTCGTTCTTGGGCAGCGAGGCTGTCGTGGCTACTGCCATCAATTTCGATGGCGAGCATCCAGTCTTTGCAATAAAAGTCAACGATAAATTGGTCGATGGGGCGTTGGCGCAGAAAGCTGACACCAAGGATTTGTTTTTTGCGGAGGTGTTGCCAGAGGATTATTTCGCCTTTGGTCATAGTTTTGCGGAGTTGGCGGGCGCGTCTGACGAGATGTTTGTTGTAGGGCAGAATTTTACGGCGCATGGGAAGGATGGTTTTTCTTTTAATCTTACGTTCTACTTTTTTTTGGGATAGCCCTCTAGGGATACCACCCTCCGGTCTTCGACCACCTCCCTCAAGGGAGGATTTTTAGAACTTTCCGGAACACCGGCCAACTGTTCCCCTCTTGAGAGGGGTTGGGGTGGGTTAACCAGTAACCTATTGAGAACACCTCTCTAACTCCCCTGGGAACCCCCCCTCTGCCTGACGGCATCTCCCCCCGAAGGGGAGATCTATTTTTTTTGGGGGGGTGATAGGAAAAGAAAGTGGGTGGGTAATTTAGGGTTAACGGATACATGATTCCGGTTGAGGCCGGGATAAGGAGATGCCCCCAAATGAAAAATTTCACTTTTAAGCTTCTGCAACAACTCAACAAGAAGAAAGCTGACAAAGGTTTTACCCTGATCGAACTGCTCGTTGTAATCATCATCATCGGTATTCTGTCTGCCATCGCTCTGCCTTCTTTCTTGAATCAGGCGAACAAAGCGCGTCAATCTGAAGCAAAACAGTCTCTCGGTGCGATCAACCGTGGTCAGCAAGGTTATTATCTTGAAAGACAACTTTTTTCTAACAACATTAATGGTCTAGGTTTAGGTGTTCAAATCGATACAGAAAACTACTCCTATGGCTCTGCGAACGACGATAATAGTTCAGGAAGCGGTAGTGAAGGTTTAACAACTGGTGAAGCACCAGATACTGTAAATGGCTTCCCTGGATACGACAAATTTACTGTCACGTTTGGAGTTTCAGGTAACCAACAAGCTGTACGAGACTACTTCGGTGCTGTTTATGTTATTCCCGCTACTGCTCAAGAGGAAGCGACTACCGCAGCAGTTCTTTGTGAAGAAGCACAACTTTTAAACGGTACAGCAACTCAGTTAGTAAGCTTCTCCAATACCGCACTTAATGGCATTACTGATCCTAACACTGTAGTTAACTGTGCGGCTGATGGTAGTGGCAATGATGTTGTTATTGGTACCAATTCCCAAAATGTTGGTCAATAATTTCCACTCGATCCCAACTCTTGTTTGAATTCATTGTTAATGACGCGGTTGCTACAGCCGCGTTTTTTATTGCCTTTTTTTCAGCTTCTTCACATAACAAAGACAAAAAGATTTAAAAGATTCTTTGAGAGTGCTTTCAAATTATCAGAAATATCAAACACGTCATAAAAAATTTATGTTTTAAACTCACTGGTTTAGCTCCGCCACAGTTCGCGGAAAAACCCCATGCCGCACTAGCTTTTCAAAAACCCCATAACAATCCTGCTTATCGCCCGCCTTCCTCGGAAAACCTAACCACAAAATAATAATCGTCCGTTGTTCCGCAAAGACCCGAAAAAACAAACGATAACGGGATGGCAGATTCCGGAGATTAACATCCCTCTAGGGCCACCCCTCTAGCTCCCCTCCAGGGGAGAATGACACCCTCCGGCCTAGCGGCCACCTCCCTCCAGGGGAGAATGACACCCTCCGGCCTAGCGGCCACCTCCCTCCAGGGAGGATAGAATTGAGCTGAGTGACATAAGGATTTGAGAATGCAGATTAAAGGGATTAAACGGGGTCAACAAATTGAATTATTAGAAGTATTAGACGTTCCAGATGGGGCACTAGTTTGTCTGGAAATTGTGTCTGAGCGATCATCGCCTACGCTCTGGTGGCAAGCCTTAAGTGAAATGCGAACAGAGATTGAGGCAACGGGGGAAGGATTAGTTGATGATTTATTTTTGACTGATTTGCGTGATCATCAACCGGGGCGCGATGTCGAGTTATGACCTCAAAATTTCTTCTGGATACAAATATTCTCTCAGAGCCACTCCAATTAGTACCTAACCCTAGAGTTTTACTTTTCTTGGAAAAACATCAATATGAAGTCGCAACAGCCTCTATTGTCATCCATGAACTGGTGTTTGGTTATCAAAGATTACCTGCATCGAAGAAGCGTGAACGAATTGCGCGATATGTAAAGAATATTTTGAATGGTGGGCTTAAGATTTTTGATTACAATAAAGAGGCTGCTGTTTGGCATGGTCAGGCGCGAGCCTATCTAATGGCACAGAGAAAAACACCGTCTTGGGCTGATAGTCAAATTGCGGCGATCGCCATTGTAAATGGTTTGACTTTAGTGACACGGAATACAAAAGACTTTCAATATTTTGAAGATTTGGAATTGGTTAACTGGTTTGGCTAACATTCATTGGTGCTCTCTCTCAAGGGATACTCCTCTAGCTCCCCTCCAGGAGCATCACCCTCCGGTCTTCGACCACCTCCCTCAAGGGAGGATTTTTTTATTCATTCATGTTGCGGTACGTGGCGACGGCAGAAGGCGAAATACGATTGAGATAACGGAAAATCCAATACTTTAAGACCGTATCCAGAATTACAGGGAAGGTTGCAATAAAAAGAAAATTAAAATCTCGGCTCTCCGCAATACCAAAATGTTTTGCTACATTTTCGAGGATAATTTCCCAGCCGTGGGGGGAGTGATAACCCACAAAAATATCCGTAAACAAAATAATAAGAAATGCCTTTGCCGAGTCACTAAGGCCATAGACAATTTCATCTAAAAAGCCCTTTAACATCGCAATTTCGCGCTTACTGATTAACAAAATCCCCACAAAAGCAAAGAAGCTAAAAATGTCCGAAAAAATGTTTTCGTAGGCGTTGTAACTTTCGGCGCGATAATCCTGGGCAATTTCCGTCGCTTTTTCTTGGATTTTTTCGGTGATTTCTGCTTCTGTGAGAGCTGGCGCTAACCCTACCAACTGCCGCATTTCTAAAGTTGCTCGGTAATGCTCTAATTCCTCAAAAGCTTCATTTTCAAGATCGGAATTTACAAACAATGCCGGGCTTGCCTCTGTGAAAAAATGCTCCTCTACGAAAGGCGTAATCGCAATTTTCGCCAACTGATGCACCAACAAGGGAACAATCACGAGGGTGAGAAGAAACCGAATCGAAATAGCAGTTTTGTTGCGCGATCGCCGAAATTTTGTGACGACTTCTGCTTCTGCTTCGTTGGACTTGGGATCGATCTCCCGCTGGATTCGGGAGAATGTCCGCATAATGGAGCGGGGCACGAGACCAGTTTTGTCCGATACCGTCTCGATCTTGGGTTTGTCATCGGGGCGATCGCCATTGGTTTGGGCAGTCTCGTCATTGAGGGGAACAAGGGCGACGGATTGTTTCGACAGACCACGGCCATAGCGTCCGGTGATTTCGTCAATAAAGCGTAGTTTCTCGATAATCAGGGTCGGCTTGTCGGCGGCATCGGGGTAGTAGATATTGCTCGCTTTTTTTTGGATTGTTTCCTCGGAGACAGGCACGACAGTATTAAAGGAGCGAAATTCCCGCAGGCGCACCTCGATAATTTTGAGTTGTTTGCGCACCTCCCCTTGGAAATAGCGGATCACACTGTCGCTGTAGTCGGCATTGCGGCCAGAAACGGGTTTGCCACCAAAGTGTTCGAGTTCAATGGCCTGGATATTGAGGGCGGCACGGTAGGCTTGCTCCAGGGCACGGTCTGGGGTGTCGTAAAACCAGCGGCGGGCTTTTTTGATGAAAGTGCTTAGATTCATTGGGTTTAGATTTGCTTGTATGGCCTGGGCAGACACCCACAAACTATTTTTGGGATTCCTTAATAAGGGCCACCTCTCTAACTTTCCTGAAGGGGCCACCCCTCTAACTCCCCTTAATGGAGAGAAGTTCATCGGTCTTGCCAGCATACCCGCTAACTGTCCCCCTCTTGAGAGGGGTTAGGGGAGTGACACCCTCCGGCCTGACGGCCACCTCCCTCAAGGGAGGATTTTTTTGTGTGTTTTATGTTAGGTCAATATTGTAAAAGAATTGTTAGGCACAAACGGGGGTCTGATGGGGGCAATTTGGTTACGGGGTCAGTCGCGCTCTGGGAAAACGACGGCATTGGTGGCGCGGCTAAAAGCTTGGGTAGCAGGGCAGGATCCCCAGGCGGTATTGGTGCCGGGATTATTGGTCTTGGCGGCAAATAATCAAAATCAGCGGCTGCTGGCGGACTTGATTCACCAAGAAATTCGCGGCAGCTATCCTTTTGTGAGTAAAACCCCAGTGGCGTTCATGGCCGATGAGGTAGAGCTATTTTTCCCATTAATCTGTGAACAGTTGGCGATCGCCCCCCCATTTCCCCTGCGGTTGCGGCCAGAGATGGAACAAAAGTTAGCGCGGGAACTGTGGGCCGACACCCTGGCTACCTGGGAATTACTGCCCAATGAGCGGTTTCAGAATCGCTTGGTGCGACGGCTATTGGATATTTTGCTGCTGGCGGGGGCGGCGGGCATTGCCCTAGAAGAGATTCCCCAACGGCTGATAGCTGGGCAATTATCCCTACTGACAGGCACGGTGGCCATTGGTGCAGAGACAAACCTCCAAGAATTTACAGAAACAGCAGGAAAACTGATCCAACAGTGGCGGGATTGGTGCTTAGGACGAGGTTTTCTCACCTATGGCATTATTTACAATCTCTACGGGCAATATTTACTCAAAAATGAACAATACCAAGCGTCCCTAGGGCAACGGTTTGGGGCAATTTTCGCCGATGATGGCCAAGATTATCCGGCGATCGCCAAGGATTTAGCGGACATTTTATTAGATCAAGGTTGCACTGGGGTCTTTACAGAAAATCCCGTTGGGAGAATTCGCCTCGGTTTGAGCGGTGATCCTGATTATTGGAGCCAATTGGCGCAACGGTGCAAGGTGGTTCACCTAGAACGACCAGCGGGCCTGGGGGCGACCCTCACAGCGCAAATTCAAAAGACCGTGACCCAACCCCAGTTTGGGGGACAACTACCCGCCACTATCCAATCCATTCAAACCATTTCTCGCGCCCAACTGCTGACACGGGTCAGTGAGCAGATTCAATTTTTAGTGAAAGATCAAGGAGTTGCGCCAGCGGACATTGCGATTATTGCGCCCGGCCTCGATGAAGTCGCCCGTTATACCTTGATGGAGAGCCTCGCCGCCGCCGAAATTCCCCTAGAACCCCTGCGGGAACAGCGGCCCATTGCAAGTTCTCCCTGGGGGCGATCGCTGCTGACTTTGTTGGCGTTAATTTATCCCGGTAGTGGACGGCTAATCCAGAGCCAAGCTGTGGCGGAAATGCTCATGATGCTGTCCCAGACCGCCAGCGAAAAGCCATTAATCGATCCCGTGCGGGCTGGTTTGTTGGTGGACTATTGTTTCCAGCCCGACCCGGAGCGGCCCCAACTGCTCCCAGCAACGACGATGCCCAGGGGCGATCGCCTTGGTTATCAAACCACCCAAGCCTACGAAGCCATCCGCCAGTGGATCGAGCAAACCCAAGCAACCCATCAAATTACGCCCCAGGGCATTTTGCAGACCCTGAACCAGGCAATCCAAACCTTTTATCTCCAAAAACTCGCCCCCAGCTACGGCCAACTGGCAACCCTGCGGGAACTCAGCGAGACCGCCCAGCACTTTTGGCAATGTGGCGATCGCATAGGGAGTCAAGACACAACGACAGCCCAGCTCGCTGACCTGCTGCAACTAATCCAAGCAGAAACCATTACCGCCAATCCGCGCCCCCAGTACAACTTTAACCACCAACCCTCAAATTCCATTACCCTCGCCACCATCTTTCAATACCGCTCCGCCCGTCGCCATCACCCCTATCAGTTTTGGCTGGATGCGGGATCACGTCTCTGGGAAAAAGGCGGTGCCGCAACTTTGTTTGGCTACGGTGTGTTTCAACGCAATTGGCAAGGAGAACCCTGGTCTCTGGCGCTCGAACAACAAGGCGATCGCCAACGGCTCCAGGATATTATCCAAGACCTCCTGGCCCGCGCTGATACCCAAATTTATCTGTGCCACAGTGATTTTGGCACCAATGGCAGTGAACAGCTTGGCCCCCTCTATCCCCTCATCCAAGCCACCCAAGAATGTCCTTCAATCCTCCCTTGAAGAAGATAGACGTTAGGCCGGAAAAGACCCACGAAAGATCCTCCCTTGAGGGAGG
Organism: Synechococcus sp. BDU 130192; assembly: GCF_963876085.1. Classification (NCBI taxonomy): domain Bacteria; kingdom Bacillati; phylum Cyanobacteriota; class Cyanophyceae; order Synechococcales; family Synechococcaceae; genus Synechococcus; species Synechococcus sp. BDU 130192. The sequence continues at coordinate 259,529 of NZ_CAWNNO010000044.1, forward strand.
TGGCCGCCAGGCCGGAGGGTTCCATTCTCCCCTATGAGGGGAGCTAGAGGGGTGTCATTCATGATTGTTCGCTGACATCCATGTAACAAACCCTTTACAGGGGATTGCTTCTCAAAAATAAGCTGATCTAAGTTAAAAGCAGCCTATGATACAGTATCTCGACAGTCTGCATGAATTCTTTTAAAATGTAGGCTTCAATACAACAAAACGCCAAAATAATCTATCCCCCTATCGGAAAAAATTATAGGGAAGCAGAGATCTTATTTCTGGTGTATTCTTCGTCCTTTAAGTTATTCCTTAGGTAACTCCCGTGGTTTCAACAACTTCCCCCGCAGCAACTGAGACTGCTGTCCGTTCAGAGGTTCGTTCCGGTGCATATATTTTGATCGATAGCCTCAAGCGCCATGGTGTCGAATACATTTTTGGCTATCCCGGTGGTGCGATCCTGCCCATCTACGATGCCCTACACCCAGTGGAAGAACGGGGAGAAATTAAGCACATCCTTGTGCGCCACGAACAGGGAGCTTCCCATGCCGCCGATGGCTATGCCCGCGCAACTGGCAAAGTGGGAGTTTGTTTTGGTACCTCTGGCCCTGGGGCAACAAACCTCGTCACAGGGATTGCTACAGCCCATATGGACTCAATTCCCATGGTAGTGATTACAGGCCAAGTTACCCGCGCGGCCATTGGGACAGATGCCTTCCAGGAGACAGATATTTTTGGCATTACCCTACCCGTAGTGAAACATTCCTATGTGGTACGGGATCCGAAAGATATGGCCCGGATCGTTGCCGAAGCCTTTTACATTGCAAGCACAGGTCGGCCTGGCCCTGTATTAGTGGATGTCCCCAAGGATGTCGGTCTGGAACTGTGTGAATATATTCCCGTTGAACCCGGTGATGTGGATATCCCTGGTTACAAACCTCGCACCGAAGGAGATACCTCCAAAATTGGGGAAGCGGTACGTCTGATCTCTGAATCCCGCAAGCCATTACTTTACGTCGGGGGCGGTGCCATTACCTCTGGTGCCCACGCAGAAATTAAAGAATTAGCTGAACAGTTCCAAATTCCAGTGACTACAACCCTGATGGGCTTGGGCGCTTTTGATGAGCATAATCCCCTTTCCGTGGGGATGTTGGGGATGCATGGTTCTGCCTATGCTAATTTCGCCGTGAGTGAATGTGATCTTTTGATTGCGGTGGGTGCCCGTTTCGATGACCGGGTGACGGGGAAATTAGATGAGTTTGCCTCGGAAGCGAAGGTGATTCACATCGATATCGATCCCGCTGAGGTGGGTAAAAATCGTTTACCGGAAGTCGCCATTGTTGGTGATGTGCGCCATGTGTTGATCGAGATGTTGCAGCAGTTAGGCGGCAAGGGTTTGCCCCTCGGTAATAAGCCCACGGAAGAATGGCTCAATAAAATTCAAGGTTGGAAAGAAAAACATCCTTTGGTCGCGCCTCGCTTTGCGGATTCGATCTCGCCCCAGTCGGTGATTGTGGAGTTAGACCGCCAGGCTCCCCATGCCTACTACACGACGGATGTGGGTCAACACCAGATGTGGGCGGCTCAGTTCCTGAAGAATGGCCCCCGCCGCTGGATTTCTAGTGCGGGCCTGGGCACTATGGGCTTTGGTCTCCCGGCGGCCCTAGGAGCAAAGGTGGCGATCGCCGACGAAGAGGTGATTTGTATTAGTGGGGATGCAAGCTTTCAGATGTGTTTGCAAGAGTTGGCGACCCTGGCCCAATACCAAATTAAAGTAAAGACAGTCATTCTGAACAACGGCTGGCAGGGGATGGTGCGCCAGTGGCAGCAAAACTTCTACGGTCAGCGCTATTCTTCCTCCAATATGGAAGCGGGGATGCCGAACTTTGAGCTACTCGCCCAGGCCTTTGGGGTGAAGGGGATGGTGGTGGATCATCCGGATGATCTGTCGGGGGCGATCGCCGAAATGTTGGCCCACGACGGCCCTGTGTTGTTGGACGTGCGGGTGAAAAAGGACGAAAACTGTTATCCGATGGTCATCCCCGGCAAGAGCAATGCCCACATGATGGGTTTACAAGAGTCCTCTGGAAAGGCTGAATAATTTTTTCCCAGTGAAATAATAAAGAGATAAATGCCAGGAGTCGGGCTTTGCCTTGCTCCTTTTTTGTGGCTCGATTAGGATATAAGCCGCAGCGAATGGGGCAATTTTTTAAGGATGGCTGAACTGGTTTTACATTGGCATCGGCGAGATTTGCGGCTACAGGATAATGTCGCCTTGGCAGAAGCACGGCAGCAGTCGGCCAAGGTGGTCGGCATTTTCTGCCTCGATCCGGCCATTTTAGAAAAAGAAGATGTGGCTCCAGCGCGGGTGAAGTATTTGTTAGCTTGCTTGGCAGAATTAGCAGAAAATTACCAAAAAGCGGGCAGTCAACTGCTGATTTTCCAGGGGAATCCTTTAGAAGTCTTGCCCAAAGTTGCAGAATCTCTCAAAGTCCATACGGTCTACTGGAATCTAGACGTGGAACCCTATGCCCAACAGCGAGATCACCAGATGGCGATCGCCTTGCGTGAGGTAGGAGCTAAGGTAGAAACCTTTTGGGATCAGCTCCTCCATGCCCCAGGGAAAGTCTTCACCCAGTCGAAAAAGCCCTACAGCGTGTATTCGCCGTTCTGGAAAAACTGGTCACAAAAGCCCAAAGCCGCCCCCGTTACGGCCCTCAAAGATTGCCAAGGACTGAGTGATGCAGAACAGAAATCAGCGAAAGACCTAGGGGCGATCGCCTTACCGAGTTTGGCTGATCTGGGTTTCAGTTGGGACAAACCATTTACTGTGCCCGTGGGAGAAGCGGCCAGCCTGGAGCAATTAGATAGATTTACCGAGAATTTGATTGAAAAATACGATGGCGATCGCAACTTCCCGGCGATCGATGGCACCTCCCGCCTCAGTGCCGCGTTGAAATTTGGGGCGATCGGCATTCGGACGGTCTGGCAAGCCACAGAAACGGCCCTAAAACATTGCCGCAGTAAAGAAGCAGAAGCTGGCGTCACCACCTGGCAGCAGGAATTAGCCTGGCGAGAATTTTATCAACACTGTCTCTTTTTCTTTCCGGAGCTTGCCCAGGGGCCATACCGGGAAGAGTTCAAAGATTTTCCCTGGGAAAATGACGAGCAGAAATTTCAAGCTTGGTGCGCAGGTGAAACGGGCTATCCGATTATTGATGCGGCGATGCGCCAACTCAACGAAACGGGCTGGATGCACAACCGCTGTCGGATGATTGTTGCTAGTTTTCTCACCAAGGATTTGATTATCGATTGGCGTTGGGGCGAGAAATATTTTATGCAAACCCTCGTTGATGGTGATCTTGCGGCCAATAATGGCGGTTGGCAGTGGAGTGCTTCTAGCGGCATGGATCCTAAACCCCTGCGAATTTTTAACCCTTATACCCAAGCTCAAAAATTTGACCCCGAAGCAGACTACATTCGCCACTGGTTGCCAGAGCTCAGCAGTTTGGATACCCAGGTTTTACTCACCGGCCAAATTCCCCGTTTACTCTGTCAGCAGCATGATTACCCAGAACCGATTGTGGAACACCGGGTACGCCAGCGGGAATTTAAGCGGCTCTACAAATTAGTCAAAGACAAGGCCTAAACAAAACGGGTGAGATTAATGCGATAACGTTCTTTTTTGGTCATGTTGATTTCGCCAACTTCGACGCGGCCTTTGCCCCTAAGGGAAATCAGATCGCCTGCTTTGACGTTGTAGCTGCTTTGGGTAATGGTTTTCCAGTTAACCCGCACATTCCCGCTGGCGATCGCCTCGGCCATTTTTGCCCGGGACATCCCTAAACCAGCCGAGCCAATGGCATCCAAACGGAGAGAGGCTTCAACGGTGGTGAGTTCTTTCTTTTTCGGGGGGCGTACTTTTAATTCTTCGAGGGGAATCGGCCGCGTTTTCACTGGTACGGAGCGCACCTGCACTAGGGATGTTTCTAAAAAGGGCACAAGTTCCGGAATGACCAAAGCCTGGGCACCGCGATCGCCTAAGACGAGAATGTCACCGACTTTGTCCCGCACGAGCCCAGTACCGAGGAGCGAACCCAGGAAATCCCGGTGGGTCGCCGTATCAAACAAAAAATTACCGGCAATGTCCAAGGCGGCAATTTCCACATGGCTGGCATCGAGGGGAATTTCTTCGCGGGCGATCGCCAACCGTTGCCGTTCTGCTTGGGGGTAGCCGCCTCCATGGACAACCTGGACTTCCGTGAGCTTGCCAAAAATTTCTAAGGCTTCGTAGAGCACCGGCGGCGAGAGAAAATCCGTCTGGACAATTTCCCAAGTGCGAATCGCCTGATCCGCTTGGTCGAGGATCCGACTGAGTTCTGCACGGTTTTCAACGCCCTTGAGCAAATCATCCTTCGGTAAATTCATAGGCTGGGAAAAGGCGATCGCCAAATAACAAAATAGAATTTCTAGTGGAAAAACACCATCGCTCGATCATACCAAACCACCCCGTCGCCAATGCCTAAACGGTCGGGAAACCCTCCGTTTACAAACCCCAATCAAGCCATAATAATGAAAACAGTTCATTTACTCTCCTAGGAATTTCTGTGGCTATCTTTGATTGGTTTCGGCGCAAGACAACTGACAAATCCCAAGACACCTCTGAACCAACCGTTACAGAAAAACAGGTGCCAGAATCCCCCACGGAGGAAGCTGCTGCCCCCGAACCTGAGACGCCATCAACCCCAGAAATTGACTACCTAAACTGGGCGAAATCCGCTTACAAAAATATCCAAGAAAAAAAGGGTATTGAAACAACTGAGGCTCCTCAACCGGAAGCCCCAGCAGAAGCAGTTTCCCCAGAACCAGACAGTGAACCAGCCGAGGTTGAAGCCGCCGCAACCGTCGCGCCCGTTGCCCCAGAACCAGAGCCGGAAGTAATTGCTGCCGAAGTAGAGAGTGCCCCAAATAGCGAGACAGTAGCGGAACCAGAACCGGAAACTACCCCAGCAACACCCGCTTGGATGCAAAAGTCCGACGGCCTCGAAAAGCTCAAGGAAACGGCGATCGATACGGAAGGACTAGAGTTTGACGAGAATTTCCTCTGGTCTGCCAAGGTGCTTGCGGATCAAGGCCGTGATGCCAGTGATATTTCCCTCGAAGAAATTGAATGGCTCAAAAAGCTCCGGGATGGTCTCGGTAAAACCCGCCGTAGCTTGGTCAATCAACTCAAGGCTGTGGTGGGTCAAGGGCCACTTAATGACGAAGCAGTCTTAGAAATTGAATCGCTCCTACTCCAGGCTGATGTGGGCATTGAGGCCACCGATTACATCATCGAAACCCTCCAGGAACGACTCCGCCAGGAAGCGCTGCCCCCCGAAGCGGCGATCGCCTATCTCAAAGAAATCCTCCGGGACATCCTCGACAAACCCCTGGCGAAACTACCCAGCACCGAATTTGCTCCCGAAGCCGACAAGCTCAATGTCTGGATGCTCACTGGCGTCAACGGTGCCGGTAAAACCACCACCATCGGTAAACTGGCCCACCTTGCCAACCAATCGGGTTATCGCTGCGTCATTGCTGCTGCTGATACCTTCCGGGCCGCTGCCGTCGAACAGGTAAAAGTCTGGGGCGAAAGAACTGACACTCCTGTAATCGCCAACCCCGGCAAAAATACTGATCCCGCAGCGGTAGTCTTTGATGGTATTACCGCCGCCCAAGCACGGCAGGCACAAATTTTGCTCGTGGATACGGCTGGCCGCTTACAGAATAAGAAAAACTTGATGGATGAACTGGCGAAAATCCGGCGGATTGTCGATAAAAAAGCTCCCGATGCCCAGGTGGAATCCCTCTTAGTCCTAGATGCAACCCTCGGCCAAAATGGTCTACGGCAAGCCCAAGTTTTCTCGGAAGCTGCAAAACTCAGTGGCGTTGTCCTGACAAAATTAGATGGTACGGCCCGGGGCGGTGTTGCTCTAGCGGTGAGCCAACAACTTGGTTTACCAATTCGCTTTATCGGCGCTGGGGAAGGAATTGAAGATCTCCGACCCTTCTCTAGTTATGAATTTGTTGAAGCGCTGCTGGATGGCTAGACTCCAGTAAAATCAAAAATCTTGAGAGGCGGCTATTTGCATTAAGCAACCGCCTTTTTTTGTGGCTTGTAGAATCCTTAGCTTTTGTCACAAAGGATTTAGGCAGATGAAAAATCCCAGTATGCTAAAGGTTAATTCGGCCAGTGCGCAGCAGTTGGTAACCGGAGGTCATGGAGGCAAGAGAAATAAAGAGTTGCCAGAGACTGACAGGGGTGAGAATCGCGCGTCCCCCTGCAAAGATCAAAAGAATTGAGGCCCCAATTAAAATCCAACCCAAGACACGGTTATCTTTTGGGAGGGTGAAGAGGGAAACGACGCCACCAGCCAGGGTCATGACGGCAAGATCGGCAGAAATACCACGCCAAAAAGAATAGCGATAGCCGCCGGTTGTGAAAAAGATATTTTTACCCAGAAAATAAATGCCTAAAAGAATCAAGCCAAGGCCGATCAATTTACCGAGAAATTTCATTGTTTTTTGTTCCTAGCAATGCTTTAGTGTAGCGAATACCATGATTCATCTGATTTATTCTGATCAATTTCTTGACCATGACACGGGGCGCTCCCACCCAGAAAGTCCGCGACGGTTAACGGCGATCGCCCAAGCCCTGAGAACAGTTTCCTGGGCGAACCAAATTCAGTGGCACGAACCCACGGCGATCGCCTCACGGAATCCGTTGCCCTGGGTGCGCCAATTGCATGACGACTACTATTTGAAAGAACTGCAAAAATTGGCAGAATCTGGCGGTGGCTATTGGGATCCGGATACTCCTGTTTCACCCCAAAGTTTTAATGTGGCGCTTTTGGCAGTGAATGCCTGTTTAGATGGGGTCGATTTAGCGCTTCAGACAAAGGAGTCTGTTTTTGCCTTGGTGCGGCCCCCTGGCCATCACGCCACCCGCAGCACTGGGATGGGATTTTGTCTGCTGGGAAATGTGGCGATCGCCGCCCACTATGCTTTGAGTTTAGCGGGGGTTAAAAAAGTGGCGATCCTCGATTGGGATGTCCACCATGGCAACGGCACAGAATATTTAGTCGAGGAAAATCCCCAGATTGTCTATTGTTCTCTCCATCAGGATCCGGCTTATCCGGGCACTGGCCAGGCTCACCATCACGGTCGCCACCAAAATATTTTAAATATTCCCCTCAAACCAGGCGCAGATAAAAGGATCTATACCCAAAAGTTCCAGGACGTGGTTTTACCTTACTTGCAAAAGTTTCAGCCGGATCTATTAATTGTCAGTGCGGGCTACGATGCCACTGCGAAAGATCCCTTAGCAGGAATGAATCTCCAACCCCAGGATTACAAAACTTTTAGCGAATTTTGCCAGCAGTTACCTTGTCCAATGATGTTTGCCCTAGAAGGGGGCTATCATCTCCAAACCCTGGCGGAATCAGTGGTCGCCACCCTCGAACCCTTTGTTCAGTAAGGACGATGAATTTCTCCCAGCAGAACCGGACATTGCGCCCCCGTCACCTTCGGCAGATTTCCCGGAAATTCCTGAACGCGCCAGTAGGCTAATACCGCAAAGGCGATCGCCTCTTTTGCATCATGGTTTAAGCCCAGGTCATCGGTGCTTCTGACGGGAATCTGATTTCCGAAGGCGGCCTGTAAGCGTTCTCTGAGATAACTGTTTCGACATCCACCCCCACAAAGGAAAATTTCATCGGGCAGTTGCGGTAAAAAGAGTTCATAGTTTCGCTGCACCGTTAAGGCTGTAAACTCCGTCAAACTCGCCAACCAATTCGCTTCTGAGAGTTGGAGATCCTGGGCATCACGCCAGCATTTTTCGAGGAAATCGACACCAAAATATTCCCGACCCGTGGACTTGGGCGGCAATTGCTCAATGAAAGGATCGGCTAGCCAGCGCTCTACCAAATCTAAATGGGGGGTCCCCTGGGATGCCCAAATGCCATCTTGATCGTAGGCTTGGGCACCGTTGGTTAACTTTTGAATTGCTAAATCTAACAGCACGTTACCGGGGCCAGTATCCCAACCGATCACGTAATTTTCCCAATCAGCCTGGTTTTTTGGCGGTAAATAGGTGACATTGCCGATGCCCCCCAGGTTTTGAATACAGCGGTGTTTTGTTGGGTCAGCTAGAAGGTAAGCATCAACCTTCGGCACAAGTGGTGCCCCCTGTCCCCCGGCGGCAAGATCGGCCCGACGAAAATTACTCACCGTTGGTAAGTTTGTTTGTTGGGCGATCGCCTCACCACGCCCCAGTTGCCAACTCAAACCCAAGTTGCCGTTGGGGGGACGGTGGAAAATAGTTTGTCCGTGGGAACCGATTAATTCTGCTTTATCGTAACGTTCCTGGAGTTGCCTCGCCGCAGTGGCAAAACTGTGGGCAATTTCGTCATCAAGGGCGGCGAATTCAAAGGCACTGAATTTTTCTCCGGCACAAACGGCGAGGATTTTTTCCCGGAGTGGGGGCGCGTAGGAATAGGTCGTAAAGCCGAGTAATTCAATTTCAATAGCGTCGGCTTCCCCCTGAATCTCCACCAGAGCCGCATCAATGCCATCTACCGAAGTGCCGCTCATTAAACCAATTACCCGCATAGATTCTTTTCCCCAAAAGGCGATCGCCACTTTATTATTACCCAACCTTTGAGATGCAGAAATTCTCCATTTCCATGAAGCGTTGGAATCGATCCGTCACAATAGAAGAATTGTCCATGTTTTAGAATCACACACCTGCTATGGCTGCTTCCTCTCGCTTGCGCCGACTTCTGGCCTACCTCAAACCCTATCAACGGGACATTTGGCTGGGGATTGGCGCCCTTATTCTCGTTAATGGCCTGGGCGTTTATCTGCCGATTATCCTCAGTAATACAGTAGATTCGCTCCAAACAGATGTCGGTCTAGGCAATTTAACCCGTGCTGTTTTGTTAATGTTGCTCCTCGCCTCAGTCATGTGGGGCATCCGGATGCTCTCCCGCGTGGCGATTTTCGGTGTGGGTCGGCAAGTGGAGTTTGATCTAAAGCAAAAAATTTTCCAACATCTCCTCACCCTAGAGCCCGCATATTTTGCCAGTCAATCCTCCGGAGATTTAATCAACCGGGCCACCAGTGATGTGGATAATGTGCGGCGTCTCCTGGGTTTTTCCGTGCTTAGTCTAGCCAATACGGTGTTCGCTTATGCGATGACTTTACCGGTAATGTTGTCGCTCCATGGCAAGCTTAGCGTGATGGCGATCGCCGTTTATCCAGCCATGTTACTCACGGTACAACTGTTTAGTGGTCGCTTGCGGGACGAACAAAAAGAAGTCCAAGAGGAGCTTTCAGAGCTCAGTCAATTGATCCAAGAAGACATGAGTGGCATTTCTTTGATCAAAATCTATGCCCAGGAAGCCAACGAACGCCAAGCCTTTGACAAGCAAAATCAAAAGTTATTACAAGCCAATCTTGGCCTCGCCCGGATTCGGAATCTCCTCTTTCCAATTATTGAAGGAATTTCCTATATCAGCCTATTGATCCTGCTGATCTTTGGGACGAGGGCTATTACCGCTGATGAACTGACGGTGGGGAACTTTATCGCCCTCATCTTATTGGTCGAACGATTGGTTGTACCCACAGCTTTATTGGGTTTTACGATTACGTCCTATCAACGGGGTGAGGTGAGTATTGATCGCATTGAAGCCATCCTCGACAATCAACCCCTCATCCAAGACCGCACCACTGCCCATCCCTTGGATCGTCACCAGGTCGAAGGCCAAATTATTGCCAAGCATCTTTCTTTCACTTACCCCGGTGACAATCGTCCAGCCCTAGATGATCTCAACTTCACCATTAACCCCGGTGAAATTATTGCCATTGTGGGGTCTATTGGGGCAGGGAAATCGACCCTAGCCAATGCTTTGCCGCGCTTGATTGATATTGAACCCGGTCAATTATTCCTCGATGGGCAAGATCTCACTGATATTCGTCTCCAAGATTTACGCCAGGCGATCGCCTATGTTCCCCAAGAGAGTTTTCTCTTCAGCAGCCAAATCCGCGACAACATCGCCTATGGTTTACCCGGTAGTGACCAACCCGAAATTGAATCTTCCGCTCAACAGGCCCAAATTCACCACGAAATTCTGAACTTCCCAAGGCAATACAACACCCTTGTCGGTGAACGCGGCATCACCCTTTCCGGTGGACAACGCCAGCGTAGCTCCCTGGCCCGCGCGTTCATGATTGATGCCCCTGTCCTCATCCTCGACGATGCCCTATCTAGCGTCGATAACAAAACGGCCACCGAAATTCTCGACTACCTCTCCCACTCCCCCCAAAACAAAACCGTCATCTTCATCACCCACCAGCTCTCCGCCGCCGCCAAAGGCGATCGCATTTTCGTCATGGATCACGGCAAAATCGTCCAAACCGGCATCCACGAAGACCTAATCAACCAAGACGGACTCTACAAACAACTCTGGGAGCAAAACCAACTCGCTGAAATCCTCACCTAATCGAGAGTGATAGAACAACGTAGGGATGTGGTTGTCAAATCCAGATTGAGGGGCTTAAGAACTTAAAATTCTAAATTTTTCCAGTCACCAAACCCCTTGCTCTGAGGGCATTCCAGGGATTTTTCATTCAAATAGCGAAAAAAGATTGAAAAAAGGT
>NZ_CAWNNO010000045.1:0-426 GCF_963876085.1 Synechococcus sp. BDU 130192
AAATGTCCGAAAAAGGTTGCTCCTCAAAACAGCTTCTATACAAGACTTTCAGACGATATTTTTTCTATAACCGTAGGTTTTTGTCGAGATGCGCCCTCTAGTCCCAGATACATTTGCTTAGCCAAAACGCACCTACAGAATATCGCTATTGGTGGAGCAATGAATATTGACCGTTTATTTAACTGGTTTCAGGGGGTTCTATTTGCTAAAACTCAAGTTTCCCACTTTCAGTCGTTAGAAGCCGCATAGTTTTCCAAGCATCGGCATTCAAAGAGTAGCTAAGTAGCTTATGACAAGGTATTCGGAGTTCGCCAACAGTATCAGTTACATCTAGGCGCAAAAGTTGTTTTTCGTAGCCGTAAAGGTGCCAAGGCGTTAACCCGTGGTCAAGTATTTCGGATCGTCAAACAGGCAGCTTCACGGGCG
>NZ_CAWNNO010000046.1:0-389 GCF_963876085.1 Synechococcus sp. BDU 130192
TGACCGAACTTGTAACCGTAGTTCTGAGATTCGGTTTCAGTGGTCTCACGTACCAAAGAAGAGGTTACGAGAGAACCGTGCATTGCGGAGAACAAAGAACCACCAAATACACCAGCCACACCAAGCATGTGGAAGGGGTGCATCAGGATGTTGTGCTCTGCCTGGAATACGATCATGAAGTTGAACGTACCAGAAATACCCAAAGGCATACCATCAGAGAAGGAACCTTGACCGATGGGGTAGATGAGGAATACTGCAGTTGCTGCTGCTACGGGAGCAGAGAACGCAACACAGATCCAGGGACGCATACCAAGGCGGTAAGAAAGTTCCCACTCACGACCCATGTAGCAGAAAACACCAATGAGGAAGTGGAAAATTACCAACTGGTA
>NZ_CAWNNO010000047.1:0-377 GCF_963876085.1 Synechococcus sp. BDU 130192
CCGACAGTAGAACTGAGATCACCGACATTGGAACTTAAGCCCGCAATGTTGCTGCTATTGGCTGCAATGTTCGACTTGTTATCTGCAATGTGAGAACTGTTCGCCGCGATATTCGAGCTAAAGGTACCGACAGTAGAACTGAGATCACCGACATTGGAACTTAAGCCCGCAATGTTGCTGCTGTTGGCCGCAATACCAGAACTGAAGTTGCCTACGTTAGAGCTGAGACTTGCGATGTTGCTGCTATTGGCTGCAATTCCAGAACTAAAGGTACCGACAGTAGAACTGAGATCACCGACATTGGAACTTAAGCCCGCAATGTTGCTGCTATTGGCTGCAATGTTCGACTTGTTATCTGCAATGTGAGAACTGTTCGC
>NZ_CAWNNO010000048.1:0-315 GCF_963876085.1 Synechococcus sp. BDU 130192
TTAACCGTTGATTGCAGGTGCTTGCAGAGCCACAGGTGCTTGCTCGCCAGCTGCTAAGTCTAAGGGGAAGTTGTGAGCGTTACGCTCGTGCATTACTTCAAAACCGAGGTTCGCACGGTTCAGAATGTCCGCCCAGGTGTTGATTACACGACCTTGAGAGTCAAGGATGGACTGGTTGAAGTTGAAACCGTTCAGGTTGAATGCCATGGTAGATACACCAAGAGCAGTGAACCAGATACCGACTACAGGCCATGCACCCAAGAAGAAGTGCAAGGAACGGCTGTTGTTGAAAGATGCATATTGGAAGATCAAACG
>NZ_CAWNNO010000049.1:0-278 GCF_963876085.1 Synechococcus sp. BDU 130192
CGTTTGATCTTCCAATATGCATCTTTCAACAACAGCCGTTCCTTGCACTTCTTCTTGGGTGCATGGCCTGTAGTCGGTATCTGGTTCACTGCTCTTGGTGTATCCACCATGGCATTCAACCTGAACGGTTTCAACTTCAACCAGTCCATCCTTGACTCTCAAGGTCGTGTGATTAACACCTGGGCGGACATTCTGAACCGTGCGAACCTCGGTTTTGAAGTAATGCACGAGCGTAACGCTCACAACTTCCCCTTAGACTTAGCAGCTGGCGAGCAAGC
>NZ_CAWNNO010000050.1:0-276 GCF_963876085.1 Synechococcus sp. BDU 130192
GACCGAGAGTTTATTGGTAAGCCCTGGCTGTCATACCTGATGCTGGATAAGCCCATTCCCTTTCGTCTGCGCATCCGTCAGACCGACAAGATTAGCAAAGGTAAAGGACAACCAGCGATTGCGGGAGCTCACTTATTTCGGTCATTGGCCATGGGTGAGACAAGAATCCTGCCGGGAAAACGGTGGGTCTGGGGTCGTCTGGTCTATGTCATCGCTACTCGTCTTGACTCGAAACAAAAATCGAAGCAAACGGATGATGATTTTCTGATTATCATC
>NZ_CAWNNO010000051.1:0-259 GCF_963876085.1 Synechococcus sp. BDU 130192
CAAGCAAGCAAAAACCCCCACCATCTCTGGTAGGGGCCTTCGCCAATCATTACTTATTCAGTTTTACTGTCAAAGCAATCATTTTTTTTTCAACTAAGCCCGAAGACTCAAACAGTTATTAACCGTTGATTGCAGGTGCTTGCAGAGCCACAGGTGCTTGCTCGCCAGCTGCTAAGTCTAAGGGGAAGTTGTGAGCGTTACGCTCGTGCATTACTTCAAAACCGAGGTTCGCACGGTTCAGAATGTCCGCCCAGGTGTT
>NZ_CAWNNO010000052.1:0-254 GCF_963876085.1 Synechococcus sp. BDU 130192
GATACACCAAGAGCAGTGAACCAGATACCGACTACAGGCCATGCACCCAAGAAGAAGTGCAAGGAACGGCTGTTGTTGAAAGATGCATATTGGAAGATCAAACGACCGAAGTAGCCGTGGGCTGCAACGATGTTGTAAGTTTCTTCCTCTTGACCGAACTTGTAACCGTAGTTCTGAGATTCGGTTTCAGTGGTCTCACGTACCAAAGAAGAGGTTACGAGAGAACCGTGCATTGCGGAGAACAAAGAACCACC
>NZ_CAWNNO010000053.1:0-248 GCF_963876085.1 Synechococcus sp. BDU 130192
CGTGAGCCCGTCGCAGGTTCTCTTCTCTACGGTAACAACATCGTCTCTGGCGCAGTTGTACCTTCTTCTAACGCAATTGGTCTCCACTTCTACCCCATCTGGGAAGCTGCTTCCTTAGATGAGTGGTTGTACAACGGTGGCCCTTACCAGTTGGTAATTTTCCACTTCCTCATTGGTGTTTTCTGCTACATGGGTCGTGAGTGGGAACTTTCTTACCGCCTTGGTATGCGTCCCTGGATCTGTGTTGC
>NZ_CAWNNO010000054.1:0-230 GCF_963876085.1 Synechococcus sp. BDU 130192
ACCGCTTGCAGAAAAGAATTAGTTTTCCTTGCGGCGGTCAAATTGCGCTTTTGACTGTAATAGGTCGGCTTTTCTGAATCCATTGGGTAAATAAATTCCCGCTGGATACTACAAGCATTAACGGGGCACTTACGGGCCTGAATCCAATCACGACGTTCCGCCAGCGCGTAATTATACACACGGCGGCAGGTGTTCAACCATTGAGCCATTTGAAGGGCTTGGTCGGCAGT